>CADCON010000170.1 GCA_902803035.1 uncultured Ruminococcus sp. | reverse complement strand
GCGCGGAATATCCGCCGAGGAAATTCACGCCCACTTCCTTTGCCGCTCTGTCGAGGGCTTGGGCAATCCTGACAGGATTCTTGCCGGGGCAGGACGCCGCGACCATGGCGGCAGGCGTGACCGACACGCGCTTATTGATGATCGGAATGCCGTACTCGGCTTCTATTTCCTCGCCGGTGCGGACGAGATTGCCCGCGTATCGGCAGATTTTGTCGTAAATCTTATCGCACAGCCTATCGATGTCGCTGTCCGCGCAGTCGAGAAGGCTGATGCCCATGGTAATCGTGCGGATATCCAGGTTTTCGTCCTGGATCATGTGGATGGTTTCAAGAATATCATTGGTATTCAGCATATCTTTCGCTCCCGACGGTCATTATATTCTGTGCATGGAATTGAAAATGTCCTCATGCATGATGTGCACGGAAAGTGCGCTCTGCCTGCCGTACTCCGTCAGTTCTTCCTTCAGCTGAGCGAAGGGGGCATTGCAATCCGAAATGTCCGCCAGCATGATCATAGCGAATAAATCCTGCATGATGGACTGGCTGACCTCCATGATATTGACGTTATACTTGACGCAGATATTGGAAACGCCGGCCAGAATGCCTACCATATCCTTGCCAATTACGGTGATGACTGCTCTCATAATGAATCCTTCTCCTTAATAGAATGAATTTACAGATGATTGTAATACGAATTGTCAATCAAAAGTCGATATGCTTTGCGGTCTGCTTCCCGCCGCTTTTTGTGGCATAGACGAAAATCACATCAGTCAATGAATACGCCTTCCTCTTCCTCCGCGTCGATCATGCCTTCGGGAATCACGTCGTCTGTAATGACTTCCGGGTGCAGTATCTTCGCCATGCGCCACGCGCCCTTGAGAACGCCCTGGTACTGGTCGTCAAAGACCGTCATATCCATCGAGTAAACCCGGAAATTATCCATCGCCGGAATACCCACAAGGCTGCTCTTCGCCCTCAGCCGCTGCTCCACACCGGGCGGACAGATGATCACGTCCGGGTCGCTCCGCATGAGATCCGGCAGGGAATACTCCCCTTTCATCGAATCCTTCGCCACATTGAAGCCGCCCACCAGCTCCAGTATCGTGGAAATCAGGGTGTCGCCCGTCGCGAATTTGCTCAGGTCGCTTGAGAGAATGACGCAGGTGTTCCATGTTTCCTCATTCTCCACCAGCCGGGAAATATCGTCCAGCTGTGAAAAAATGTCATTGGCAATCATTTTGCCCCTGTTGTAACCCACATTTCCGCCTCGGAAACAGGCGCCCAGCGCGCCGTACATCTCGCACATCGACGCCCTGCCGGTCGCTTCGGGAATAACCACGACGGGTATCTGTTTTTCCTGGATATCGTCAATCGCCTTCCGCGTCATGCTTTCGTCGGTGATCACCAGATCCACATTGTTGCCGAAAATCAGATCGACAGAAGGATTGTCGGCGGTTCCGCACGCCTTGAGGTCGTTTGCCTCCTTGTAATCGCAGTTTGCCGTGCGTCCGAAGAGCTGCTCCTGATAGCCCATCGCGTAAATGATGCCTATGTAGGTGCTGGAATAGCACACCACCTTCGATGGCGCACCCACAAACTTCACACCGCCCACTTCAACCGGATAATCGGGCGTGTTGTCCACTTCCTCCTCATCATCGCCGCAGCCGCTGAGTGAAAATACCGAAAACAGCATCAACAGCGCGGCCAGCCCCGCGACAGCTTTTCTTATCAAATCATTCCGCCCCCCCGTTTTAACCGTCAGCGTCTTCTCGTGGTCCTTCTGGTTGTTCTTCTGGTTGTTCTTCTGGTTGTTCTTCTGGTTGTTCTTCTCGTGGTTTTCTTCGTGGTCTTTTTTGTGGTCTTTTTCGTGGTTTTCTTTGTCGTCTTCTTGGTTGTCTTCTTCGTGGTACTGACCGTGGTTTCCTTGGTCGTTTCGTCCGAAGGCTTCAGCGTGGTTGCCTGGGCGTCCTTCGCCGTGGTCGTGGTGGAATCGGTGGCGGAAACGTCTTCTTCCTCCGCTGCCGCTTCCTTGCGCGCCTCTATGATCGAATAGATACGGTCAAGCGCGGTCTGGAGCTGCGGGTCGCTTTCATCGGAAAGAAGGTAGCGGTTG
>CADCON010000169.1 GCA_902803035.1 uncultured Ruminococcus sp. | reverse complement strand
TACGTGGTTGCGGGAGCTGGATTTGAACCAACGACCTTCGGGTTATGAGCCCGACGAGCTACCTAACTGCTCCATCCCGCGATATTCTGCAATCGCTTCAATTGCTAAATTATTATATTACATTTTTTTATTCTTGTCAAGGGGGAAAATGATTTTTTACAATTATTATTTGTTTTGCACTAATAATTCAAACTATTTCATGCTACTTTGTGCAAACAGAAACCACCCGACTGCCGCATTTCCGCATTGTCAATCATACACGCCCCTTTTTTGTGGAAAAGCTTGCATTCAAGGTCATTCGGAATTATAATCATTATATGGAACGGCAGTCGGTCTGCCGGATCATTCATTAGTACGGGAGGGCATTTCTCACTATGGAAAAACATTCATCCGGATTCAGCCGGTTTCTGCTTCTCTGGACCGGTGAACTGATATCCTCTATCGGCGGCGGTCTTACCAGCTTCGGTCTCGCGGTCTACGTATTCAATGAAACCGGCAGCGCGGCAAGCATGGCGGTGGTTTCGCTTCTCGCGTTTCTCCCGACCCTGCTCCTGACCGCTCCCGCCGGTGTACTGGCCGATCGCTTTGACAGGCGGCTCATGATGATGATCGGCGACGGCTGCTCCGGTCTGGGCATCCTCTACATTCTTCTCTGTATGATGAACGGGCACGCCGCCCTGTGGCAGATCTGCGTGGGCGTATCGGTAAGCTCTGTCTTTTCCGCGCTGCTGGAGCCTTCCTACCGCGCCACCGTCACGGATATCCTGACAAAGGAGGAATATTCCAAGGCAAGCGGAATGGTCAGTCTGGCGGGCAGCGCGCGATACCTGATCGCCCCCGCGCTCGCGGGATTCCTGATGGCGTCCTTCGGCATCGAGCTGCTCCTCATCATCGACATCTGCACCTTCATCGTCACGGTCATCACTACCGGCATTGTCAGGCGTGGCCTTGTCAGCCGGGAATCCGATGGTCAGGAATCCTTCCTTCGCAGCTTCCACGATGGCTGGAAAACCATCACGGAAAAGAAGGGCATTCTCATCCTCATCGCCGTGTCTGGCATCATGACCTGCTTCATGGGAGCCTTCCAGATTCTCGCCGAACCGATGATTCTCGATTTCAGCGACAGCCGCACGCTCGGCACCGCCGAAACGGTCTGCGCCTGCGGAATGCTGGTTTCCGGGCTGTTTCTCGGCATAAGGGGCATCCAATCCGGCTACGTCAGAATTCTCAGCCTGTCGCTCGCCTTCGCGGGGATTACAATGGCGCTGTTCGGCGTCAGACAGAATATTTACCTGATGTGCGTTGTGGGCTTCCTGTTTTTCGCCATGCTTCCCTTTGCCAACAACTGCCTTGACTATCTCATGCGAACCAATATTCCCGACGAAAAACAGGGCCGCGCATGGGGGCTGATCGGCTTTCTGTCGCAGCTCGGATATGTCGCCGCCTACGGATTTTCGGGTATCTTCGCGGATCTGGCGGCGAAGAAGGCGCACGTTTCTGTGTGCATCGGCGCCTCTTACATCGTCATTCTCTCCGGCATCCTGCTGTTTGCCACAGCGGTTATCCTTCCTTTCTTCCGGCCGGTGCGGCTTCTTGAAAAGAATGACGCTGAATAGCGTGGCAAAGAAATCCGGCCGCTGTTTTTAATAAGAAATGTCTGTTTATCTTGATATTTTTCCGAATCTTTGTTATAATAGATACAATCAGGGGAGAATCCCGTCTTGTTTCTCCCCGCTGTATGATTCCATCAAAAAACCGGAGGCGAAATGAAATATGAATTACGGCAGGATCAAATCCTTTGCGGTCGAAGGCAGCCGCGTGGAAATAACCTTTGAAAACGAAACGGTCACTATCACCGCCGTCACAGACGAGATTATCAGGGTATTCTGTCCCTTCAAGCCGGAATGCACCCATTCCTTCGCCATTGAAGGCGACAAGTCGAAGAATGTCAGAGTGATCGCCAGCATGGTGGGCAATTACATCACCATTTCAACCGCGAAGCTCGCTATCTACGTCTACGACAACTGTATGCTCAAATTCATTCAATCCGACGGCACACTCATCTGCCGGGATTTCAACGGACAGCGCGAGGCGCAGGGCGCGGTCGCGCTCTCACAGGCCGCCATCGAACAGGCGCGTATGGAGGGCCACGCGATGACCGAAGGCGTCGCCCGCCACAAAATCGAAGTCGTCAAATGCATGGAGGGCGACGAATATTTCTACGGTCTGGGCGACAAGTACAACTTCCTCAACAAAAAGGGCTACGAATTCGAGATGTGGAACAGCGATATCCCCGCTCCCCATTATGAATCCATGCCGAGTCTGTACAAATCCATTCCTTTTCTGATCGTTCACCGCGAGGAGGTGGACTACGGCATCTTCTTTGACAACCATCACCGCACCGTTTTCAACCTCGGCAAGGAGAACACCGGCTACTATTCCTTCGCGGCGGACGAAGGCAATCTCGATTATTACCTGATCGCGGGCGGATCCATGAAGGACGTCGTCGGCGGCTACACCTATCTTACCGGCACCACCCCCCTGCCCCAGCTCTGGACGCTCGGCTATCAGCAGTGCCGCTGGTCCTATGAATCCCGCGACGAGCTGATGGCGGTCGCCAGGAATATGCGCGAGAAGGAAATTCCCTGCGACGTGCTTTACTGCGACATCGACTACATGGACGACTTCAAGGTGTTCACATGGGGCGAAAAGCAGTATCCCCGGCATAAGGAAATGCTGGAAACGCTCGCAAAGCACGGCTTCAAGGTTGTGACCATCATCGACCCCGGCGTCAAGAAGCAGGAGGGCTACGCGATTTACGACGAGGGCATTCAGAATGACTTCTTTGTCCACAGTCCCGACGGTCCGGTGTATGAAAATGTGGTCTGGCCGGGCGACTCGGTATTTCCGGATTTCGGCCGGCGCGCCGTCCGCAACTGGTGGGCGGACAACCAGCGCATTATGACCGACGACGGCGTCGCGGGCATTTGGAACGATATGAACGAGCCTGCCAGCTTCCGTGGCGAGATCCCGCAGGATATTGTGTTCTGCGACGAACAGCGTCAGACGACGCACGGCGAAATGCACAATGTCTACGGCTCCCTCATGAGCAAGGCCACCTATGAGGGCATCAGAAGGCACACGGGCAAGCGTCCCTTCGTAATCACCCGCGCCTGCTACAGTGGCGCGCAGAAATACACCACCGGCTGGACCGGCGACAACCAGAGCCACTGGTCACACCTGCGCTATTCCATCGCCCAGCTTTGCAGT
>CADCON010000168.1 GCA_902803035.1 uncultured Ruminococcus sp. | reverse complement strand
TGGCTGCGCGGATTGGGGGCGCGGCTGCGTGGATTGGAGGCGCGGCTGCGCGGGGTAGGTCGGTACAGCGGGGCGGCGTCCGGCGAGCAGCTCCGTCGCCACATCATAGGGGGAGCCGAGAGAAGCGGATATCTGTGCTTCCGTCTTGCCCGCCTGAAGACCCCTTTGGAAATGATGCTCGTAATCGCGTAAGATGGCGGCTTTTTCTGACGCGCTCATTGTAACAAGATACTGATCGAGTGACGCCAGATACTCTCTTCTTGTCATGAATTATGTCCTCCGTTTTCTGGGAAAACGCCGCAAGACGGATCCCCGCACCGTCCGTAATCGTAATCCGGCGGGCGGAACCGACGGAATTGCCGTGATCCGGCGCGTTCCTGAATGATGATGGCTTACCATCATATAATGAATGCCTTTTGAAAGCCGCGGGCCTCTGAGAAACCCGCGTGTTCATGTACTTCGGTCCGTGGTGTGCGGCAGTATTATTCTATGAACAATACCAATATAACATGATTTTGCACCTTTGTCAATATATGACATATGGATATTATCGCCGATTATGATTAACATTATTCGTGAAAATACAAAAACCGGCATACTTCCGGAATGACAGGAAGTACGCCGGTGATGGAGTTTTTGACAGCGCGGATGCATCAGTCGTTTTCGGTGCTGACGCGGACCGCCGCGCCGGTGAGTCCCAGAAGCACCCACATGAGCGGGGTATTGATGGGGAGCGAATAGCCGAAGAACGCGTGAACCGCGTAGGCGATGACGGCGGCGCCGCAGCATACCAGCAGCGGATTGTCCGCCGCCCTGCGGTATGCCCTGACGATCAGGCTGCCGATGAATGTCAGAAAGGCTCCCAGCGAGGTAATGCCCGAGCAGATGAGAAGCTGAAGGTATTCGTTGTGCGCCTTGTCGAGGTTTCTGCCGCCGAAGAATTTTCTGGATTCCTCGCCGTATGCTTCGTTGAATACGGTGCAGAAGGTGTCGGGGCCGCTGCCGAAGACGGGATTTTTGCCTGCGAGCTTGAGCGTGCGTTTCCATGTGAATAAGCGGTTGTGACCGAATTTATCGTTGAAATTGCCGTGGAAAACGATCTGTCCCAGTTCGTAAAGAACGCCGCTCTTTCTGGTCTTTGCCGCGACAAACGCCGCGATAAAGAGAGCGATAACCGCCGCCGCGTCAATGGAGAGCGTTGCGATGAGAAGCCGTCGGCGGGAGAGGAGCGAATCCGCCCTTTCCCTGACGCGGCTGACAAAAGCCGGGCCGAAATCCGTTCCGATGAATGCCGCCGCGGCGCAGAAGAATACCGCCCCGGCAATCATGCCGTAACCCGTCGCGCCGAATGGCTTTTGCAGGATACCTGTCTGTATGACAAGGCGGTCAAACGCCATTACGCCGAGAGAGACCGAAAGGATGGCCATAAACCGCCCCATACGCCGGAGCGACGTTATCATGAGCGGCATGGCGGCAAGCAGCACAACGCCGAGCGCGACGATGCCCGCGTCGGTATTGAGATTCAGCTCCGCCCAGAGCATGAGCGCGAAGCAGGAGAGGGTCACGACGCCGTTTTTTGGGAAGGGAATCTGCTGGTCCGTGATGTAGATGCCGGCGGCGAGAACGAGAGCGGCAGTCACGAAGTAGGACGTGAGGTTGATATTGCCCATCGGCCCGAGGAAGAGAAGCCCGCTTTCCCAGTTGGGCTTTGAAAAGCCGGTATTCAGCACATCGAAGCCGAAGAAATGCAGCATGACCAGTCCGGACACAATCGTTGCGCCAAGACAATAGACATTCAGATCGAATTTTCTCAGCCTGAGCAGGTGGGAAATCAGAAAGTACACCGCGACATAGAAGCTCTGGATGATAAAGCCGTCGTTTCTCACGCCCTGCCCGTTGAAGGAGATATCCTTGTATGGCGAGAGAAGTGTGGAAATCAGCAGGAATCCCCAGTAGCACAGCACCGCGATATCCGGCAGATTGAATTGCGGCATCTCCACACCGAATTGATCGGCCGGAGTGGAGATGACCTTGACGATCATGGCGACGATAACGGAACAGAGCCCGAGGGCAGCGATCACGTAGAACGCGGAGTTTTTGAAGTGTGTGATGCTGCCGTATTTTTCCTCGCCCATCGCCAGCGGGAAGATAATGGCCATTGCAATCAGAAAAACACGTGTGAGGAGTTCCAGCACGTTGTTCTTGTCAAAGAGCGGCGATGGGGGAGCGGCTTTCTTTGACATTTTAGATTGAGCGGCTGCCTTTGGGCGCGCCGCTGTTCCGCTCAGTGAAAGGCTTCTTTCCGTGTTCTTGCTGTTGGCGTTGCGGGACGCGCCTGCATTTTTGCCCTTGCCGGCCGGCTGGTTGATACGGTATGTTTTCTTTTTCTTGCCTGACATATGGAGTTGACGGCTCCTTTCTGTTGAACAAAGAATTAGTGGCAGCCTCCGCAGGAGCAGCAATCGCCGGTGCAGGCGGCTTCGGGATCGAAGGTTTCGGGATCCTCGCCGTTGACGGCGGCGGTCAGGATGGCGGTGACGTGATTCATCAGATGGTCGATGACGTCCTTGGCGCTGTTGAATGCCACCATGTTTTCGCTTTCCATCACAGCGGTGTAAATGCTCATAAGCTGCTCGTTCAGCTCGCTGATTCTTGCCTGATCAGGCTCGGGCTTGCCGGATTCGATTTCCAGCTTCATGCGGACGAGGTTGAATTCGCCGATCTGCTTCTGAAGTTCTTCGTCGTTGTCGCTGGCGGTTCTCGCGTCCATCAGTGCCTTGTACTCGTCGGACTGCTGAATCAGCTTGCCCATTTCTCTTGCCATTTCGATGATTGTCATGATTTTTTAACTCCTTTTGGTTTTTGTTTATACAAACCGACCCTGCAAAACCCAGTTTTTTGCGTCGGTTATCTCGCATTCCGCAAACTGCCCGACCATGCCGGCGCTTCCCATGCATTTGACGACGATATTCGTCCCCGTCCGGCAGAAGAGCGAATCGTCGCGGCTGTCCACGCCCTCCACCAGCACCCGCTGGCGGCTGCCCATCATGGCGGCGCAGCGTTCGGCGGCGATGGCTTCCTGCGTTTCCAGCAGTTCCTTCATCCACTTCGCCTTTTCGGAATGGGGAATGGGATCGTCCATCCTCGCCGCCGGCGTTCCCTCGCGCGCGGAATAGATGAAGGTGAAGAGCGACGTGAATTTCACCTCCCGCACCAGCGAGAGCGTTTCCTGAAATTCCTCATAGGTTTCGCCGGGAAAGCCCACAATGATATCGCTTGTCAGCGAGATGTCGGGCATTTTTTCCCGTGCCATGCGCACCAGCGAAAGGTACTTCTCGCGGGTGTAGCGGCGGTTCATCGCCTTCAGCACGCGGTCGGAGCCGCACTGCACGGGCAGATGAAGGTGGTGCGCCGTGTGCGTTCCCCGCGCCATGGCGTCGAGAAGCTCCGGGGTGCAGTCCTTGGGATGGCTGGTCATGAAGCGCAGCACGTAATCGCCCTCCATGCTGTCGATTTCGCGCAGCAGCTTGGGAAAATTCCAGTCCTCGCCGTCCGAGCTGACGGCGTTCTTGACGGCGTAGCTGTTGACATTCTGCCCCAGAAGGGTGATCTCCCTGTAGCCGGCGGCGACGATGTCCCTTGCCTCCGACAGCACCCTGGCGGCGTCGCGGCTGCGTTCCCTGCCGCGGACGTGCGGCACGATGCAGTAGGTGCAGAAATTGTCGCAGCCGTACATGATCGGCAGCCATGCCCGGATCGCGCTGTCGCGCCTGACCGGCAGCGATTCGCAGATGGAATTGTCCGCCTGCGACAGCTCAAAGACCCGTTTGCCGCCGGTGAGCGTGCGGTAGAGCAGCTCCGGGAAGCGGCTGATGACGTGGGTGCCAAATACCAGATTGACGTGCGGATAGCTTGCGCGGATTCTGTCGGCGACAGACTGCTGCTGCACCATGCACCCGCAGAGGGCGATGATGAGCTGGGGATTGCGGTTCTTGACGTGCTTGAGCGCGCCGACATTGCCGAATACCCTGTCCTCCGCGTGTTCCCTGACCGCGCAGGTGTTGTAGAGAATGAAGTCCGCCCTGTCCGGGTCGTCGGTGAAGCCGAAGCCCATTTCGGCGAGCATACCGTTGATTCTCTCGCCGTCGGACACATTGCCCTGACAGCCGTAGGTGTGGGTGAAGGCGAGCGGCGTTCTGCCGTCCAGCCGGGCTTCCATCACGGAACGCACGAGCTGGCAGTACTCTTTTATATCATTGTCGGATTGATTCTGTAATATGCTTTCCATTATGCTGATACATCACGCTCCTTCGTGTGAACTA
>CADCON010000167.1 GCA_902803035.1 uncultured Ruminococcus sp. | reverse complement strand
CAAGTGCATCACCAAGGGCGAAAACGGTGAGCGCGAGGTTGTCAGGCAGATCACCGAGATCAACGGCGTTCAGGTGGCGAGCGAAGTCATTTCCTCCAAGGTCACCAAGGAGCCGGTCGACGCGGTGTATGAGGTCGGCACCAAAAAGCCGGAAACCGGCGGCGGTGGCGGAGGAAGAGTCGGCACAGGCTCCTTCGTGTGGCCGGTTCCGGGTGTACGTTCGATTTCCTCGCCGTTCGGCCCGCGCTGGGGACGTTTCCACCGCGGCATTGATATTTCCACGGGCGGCATCTACGGGCGCACGGTGGTGGCGGCGGATTCGGGCACGGCAACGGTCAAGCGTTCCGCCGGCGGCTACGGCCTGCACATCATCATTTCCCACGGCAACAGTTATTCGACCTGTTACGCGCATCTCAGCGCGGTGACTATTTCTTCCGGTTCGAGGGTCTCCAAGGGACAGGCGATAGGCAGGGTCGGCAATTCCGGATTTTCCACCGGGCCGCATCTTCACTTCGAGATCCGCAAGAACAATGTCGCCAGGAACCCGATGGGATACTACAGATAATTATCATTTGCAGCGTTAAAACAGACCTTCCCGGCGTCGGATGACCGGCACACGGGAAGGTCTTCTTTTTTGTTCCGGAAAAAGCGCGGGGAGCTTGCATGGCAAACCCTCCGCGCTTTTGCGTTCGTATGTTTGTGGAAGTGACGACTGTCAGATAAGCCTTCTGAGATCCAGCTCGACGTCCTGATAGGACTTGGAAATGGTAGTCGCTTCCTCTTCCTTCGGCTTGTTTCTGGGACTGAACTGACCGAGAATCTTGTCGTATCCGGCGGCGATTTCTTCTGAAACGGGAGCGTCCTTGCTGACAGTGCGGTTGTACTTTTTATAGACCTCCAGAAATTCCTTGTAGCACATGATGAAAACCTTGATAACCTCAGGGTCGAATTTCTTGCCGCTGTCGTCGATAATGCCGTGGTAGACCTTGTTGGTGTCCCAGCCGCTCTTGTAACCTCTCGCGCTGATCAGCATATCGAATGTATCAGCGACGGCCACGATCCTTCCGGCAAGGCTGATTTCCTTGCCCGCTTTGCCCATATAGCCGGCGCCGTCCCAGTGCTCATGGTGATCGAGCGCAATCTGACGAGCCGTTTCCATCACTTTTCCTTCGGCATTCTGAAGGAGCTGCTCGCCGGCAATGACGTGGGTTTTCATAATGGCGAATTCCTCGTCGGTGAGGGAGCTTTCCTTTTCGAGAATCTCAATGGGGATGAGGATATTTCCTATGTCGTGCAGCATGGAGCCAAGGCGCATAGTTTCGATTTCCTCATCGCTCAGCCCCATATTTCTCGCCAGGATCCGGGTGTATTCGGACACGCGCTTAATGTGCTGCCCGACATTGCCGGATTTAGCCTCGGCGGCTTCCGCGAGGGTGAGAATCATATTTTCCTGAACATCAACCGTTTCAGCCGTCTGCCGCTGCATGATGTCGCCGTGTTCAAATGTATAGGAAACGCAGTAGAAAATGATGCCTATGAAGATATAAGTGAAGTTGATGGCCATCTTGATGGGAATATTGAAGAATCCCGCCACGCCGATCTGGAAGAGAATCGGCAGTACAGAGAGAAGCATCAGGATAATGGCAACCACGCGGATAATGCGGATATTGCCCCTTGAGAATGGCGGCTTTGCCTGGTACAGCCTGAAAAAGACCAGACCGGTGAGCGATGTGACCATGAGAAGCAGCAGCCATGACACAAGCTGGTTGACGCCGGTGGCGGTGGTGTAGGTGACATTGTCGGAACGGAAATCGTTGTTGATGGTCACGATTTTGTAAAGTGACATACCAAGCAGAAACAGGGTAACGACAAACATCATTACGCTGATGATCAGACCGATAATGTGAAGCTGTTTTTTTACCCGTGACGAGCGTACCTCCAGCCCGGCATCACTGTCCGAAGTCTTGAATATAGAAGACAGATCAAATTTCGCCATATCAGATCACCTTTCTTCACTGAATTATTCCGGAATATCGTCAAATCAGATATATTGACCGGGTTCAGGCTTTTCGTCTTGTTCCTCTTCCGTTTTCACTTCTTCCTTCTTGCTCTTGTGCCGATTCCACTTGTCACAGACCGCGCGGACGATAGAGCTGCCGAGAAGGCCGAGAAGGAATCCGAGAATCGCGCCGCCTAGAACGTCACTGGGATAATGCACCTGCAGATAGATGCGCGAAAATGCGATCAGCAGCGCGAGTACGAATGCGAAAAATCCATACACCGTATGATCCTTGAAAAGCGCGGTAGCGGCTTCAAAGCTGGCGAGCGTATGACCTGACGGGAAGGAATAGTCGGAAGGCGGAGCAATTAACAGGTTGGATCTGCTCCTGATAGGATTGGCAACATCATAGGGCCTGGTGCGGGCGATGAGATTCTTGAGAATGCCGTTGCCGATGATGAGTCCGAGCAGAAGCGACACGCCCATGGCCGCGCCGGTGCGGCGGGTCTTTTTCGGAATGAGAAGTATGAGCGAAAGCGCGATCCAGAAAATGCCGGCGTCGCCGAGCTTTGTGACGTATTTCATCAGAAAGTCCATCGTGCCATTGTGTGCGAAGTAGTTGTTGACTGCCGACAGAACACTGCGGTCAAAACTTGAAATGAAGTCGGCGAGATAATTCAATACACCTTCCATATATAAATCCTCCGTTTCGGCAAATGCCAGTTTTCCGGCACACGAAAGAACGCGGTTCTGCTTTCTGACGCCGGACAGACTACACTAATTTAATGTATCATAATTAATATACCACATTTTATATAATATTTCAATCCTTTTTTTATGTCATTTTGAACGATTTTTCAGTAGATAATTATAACACCACTGGTTTTAAAAAAACGCAATGATGAAGAAATTATAAAATCTTTTTTTCAAAGAAATAAATTAAAACAATTGTTGTTGACGTTCGGGAAGAATTGATGTAAAATACTAAGAGATTGACGATATAATCAAAGAAAAAGGACGTGTTCGATATTATGATGAGTTCATCACTCGCCTCATGGCAGTCAGCCAATCAATACCGCAAAGAGGGCGACGTTGTCTACGGGGTATTTCAGGGCTGTGGTTTTGCCGTGAGCGAAGAGGACGGAGGCAAGCTCTTTGTTTTCATGCTTTCCGCCAACGACGACAGGGCGTTTGACGACCTTGAAAACGCGCTTGCTTCAAAGGAAGGCGAGCTGGGACTTGGTCAGGTTGGCGACGTCGAGAAATACCTTGCCATTTTCTTTGACGAGAGCAGCGGTTCCATTTCTCTGAGGACCATGGACAAGGTGCTGGAATTTGTGGTCGCCGAGGCGCGCCAGTTCGGATTCCGGGTGCCGAATGTCTGCGTCAGATGCGGTGCCAAGGCAACCAAGCGTTCCTTTGTGGACAATATGGTGCAGCCGCTTTGCGCCGAATGCAGCGCAAAGCAGAAGCAGGGCCGCCGCACACCTCCCGCCGCTGCGCCCGCTCCCCAAAGACCGGCTGATGACGAGGACGATTACGACCGCAGATACGCCCCCATGAAGCCCGACAGCAGCCGGTATGACGATTCCTATGACGAATACTCCGGCATGAGCCCGAAGTACGACGATGACAGGCCTGCGGGGAGGTCCGGCAGAAGATCAGGCGGTACCTATGACGATTCCGACTATGCCGAGCCGCCGATTGCATTTGACGACAGCGGCGACGAATACCGCAGAATTATGGGCGACGACCGTTCCCGCGATGACGAGGACGAAACAGAGATCGACGGCACCATGGGCAAGGGCATTCTCGGCGCGCTTCTCGGCTCCTTTATCGGCGTGATTCCTTACCTGTTTGTGTCGATGATTGCCGATTTCCACATGGCCGCGCTCTGCTTCCCGGCGGGAATGCTGGCGGTGGTATTTTACACCATGCTTCACGGCGTGCGCTCCAAGGGCACCGGCATGGGCGTCTGCATGGGCGTGAGTGCCGCCACTTCGGTGATTTTCATGTTTTTCGGCATGGTTTTCTCCTATGTCAACGACACCACCACCTTTTCTCAGGCTCTCAGCTACATGATGAGCGAGCAACTGTCATTCTTCCTCATCAATGTGGTATTCTCTATTCTCGGCGCGGTATTCGGTGCGTTCTTCATGATCAGCGTGATGAATAAGTACGTCGGCGACTCAAAATAATCATTGTATTGGCTGTTGTGCTGATATTGATACAGAGCATCATCCCGCGCATCGATCCGCATAGGCAGACCTGCGCGGGATGTTTTTCAGGAAATGGTTTTGTCTTTTCCGGCGGTGAGAAACACTGTTCAGCCCCTGTGTGAGAACGGCAGGATCAGGCCCCGGAGCATGGTCATTTTCGGAATCGGAGGGTGACACCATGCGCTTTTTCAAAAAATTCCAGAAGAAAGCGGCTTCCGCGCCCCGTCCAAATGTGAGCCCTTATGCCGTGCGCGGTGTGCCGGTGATCATTGACCCGCCGGATTCCGTGAGTGAGCGGCACCTTCCCGACGATTTTGCCGCGTTGGAACGGGAGGGCTTCGAATAAGGTGGTGCGTGAAAAATTCATTCCGTGGTTCAGGGGCGAGCAGTTCGCCGACCGGGACGACGAACGGATTTTTGAGGGATTGAGGCTCGACGCGGCGGCGTATCGGTACGGCAGGATCATCGCGGACTATTCTCCCACCGGCGAGGAAGGCTTTTTCGGGCAGTTTGAATTCGACTTTGTGAGCGGCAGCGATTACACCGCCGATATGCTCGAAGCGACCGCCATGCAGGTGTATATCCACGATGGAAGAATTGTCAGGGTCAGCGGGTACGAGATTTAATGGTAATGGTTCATTCCCTGACCGGGCTTAAGAAAGGAGGCTGACGGAATGCCGATTTTCAGCCATAAGTTTTCGGGGCTGTTTCTGGGTAAATCCAGGCAAAAGTCCAGGCCGGCACCGCTTGTCATTCAGGACGTGCTCGGTGCCTTCACATTGAGCGAGCCGGACAAACAGGACTCCTACTCCGGCGAAATTGCGCTGCCTGTCGGGCGCGTGACGGTCTATCTGGAAACCGACGGCAATGAGGAAAAAACCGCGAATGCCGCGCTGCAAAGCCTTCGCGCTTTCGTCAGAAACGCCGCCGACTGGGACGCGAGAATCCGGCAATTTGCCGCCGACGATTTTGCCGGGAAGGACGGAACAATCGAAATATGGGGCGGCTGCGACGGCAGCGACGAGGGAGCGGTCATTTCCAAGGAGAAATTCATGCGGCGCATTTCCATGAATTTCATCCAGTTCTACCGGGACGGCAGTTTGTTTTTCGACTACGACCTGGACGATATGTTTACCGACCACGGGCTGGGCGTTCACGCCCATATCTCCGGCGGGATTGAATCCTGCGCCCTGTGGGGGTGAGAGCGCGGCGCGCTCGCTGCCCGAAACAACAATAAACGAAAGGGCGAAGAGGATGCTCCGCCTCTATCAAAATTTCTACAGACAGGACTTGAAGGAAATGAGTGAAAGCAAAAAGACAAAAATATTTATCGACGGCAGCGAGGGAACCACCGGACTGCGTATCTACGACCGCTTCAAGGAGCGCGACGACGTGGAGCTGCTGGCCATCGACAGCGACCTCCGCAAGGATCCGCAGGAGCGCGCGCGGTTGATCAATTCATCCGATATCACCTTCCTATGCCTGCCGGACGCGGCGGCGAGGGAATCGGTTGCGCTGATCGCAAATGAGAATGTCCGGGTGATCGACACCTCCACCGCCCACCGCACCGAAAGCGGCTGGGCCTACGGCTTTCCCGAACTTTCCAAGGGACACCGCGAAGCGATACGCGCAGGTAAAAGAATTGCCGTTCCGGGCTGTCACGCCACCGGCTTCATTTCGGCGGTCTACCCGCTGATCGCCGGCGGCATTCTGCCGAAGGATTATCCCGTCAGCGCGTTCTCGCTGACCGGCTACAGCGGCGGCGGCAAGAAGATGATCGGCGAATATTCCGCCACCTACCGCGAAGCGGAGTTGGACGCGCCGCGCGAATATGCCCTTACCCAGCAGCATAAGCACCTTCGGGAAATGAAAGCAGTCACGGGGCTGGACAGACTGCCGCTCTTTTCGCCCATTGTCGCCGATTATTACAGCGGCATGGTGGTTTCCGTGCCGCTCTATACCGATTATTTTGCCAAGTGCAAAAAGCCGGATGAATTGAGAGCGTATTATGCCGATTACTACAGAGGCGAGAAATTCATACGGGTGGACGAAACCGGCGGCGCGGAGCTTTACGGCGGTATGCTGGCGGGCAATACCCTCGCCGGCTGGGACGGTCTGAAGATTTACGTGACCGGCAACGACGAGCGGATCGTTGTGTCGGCGCAGTTCGACAACCTCGGCAAGGGCGCGTCCGGCGCGGCGATCCAATGCCTGAATATTATGCTTGGCTGCGACGAAGCCAAAGGGCTGCAAATATAGCACTCGCGTTCGCTCACTGACTGAAAACGGAAGACTTAAGACTGAATTAATCATAAATCATAAAGGAGATTATCTGGTATGAAAACATCAAAAGCATTCATCAGACTGGCAGCGGCGGTTATCGCGGCAGTTATGGCATTTT
>CADCON010000166.1 GCA_902803035.1 uncultured Ruminococcus sp. | reverse complement strand
TGCCGGTGACCGGGCTTGAACCGGTACGATGTTGCCATCACGGGATTTTAAGTCCCGTGTGTCTGCCAATTCCACCACACCGGCAGAAGGCGGAATACTCCGTGAATTGAATTATAGCATACAGTACGGGTAAAATCAAGGCTTTTTTGGATTTTATTTTCGGTAATCTTCGTGTGGACAGTGAATTCTTATTGAATTATTCTGTTTTTTGTGATATGATAATAGAATAAAGAAGCGATACAGCAAGGGGAAGAACCATGTCTGATGCAGGATTCATTCAAAAGCGCGTCGAGCTGCTTTCTCCGGCGGGCGACATCGAGCGGCTGAAATGCGCGCTGATGTACGGCGCCGACGCGGTCTACCTCGCCGGAACGTCCTTCGGCATGAGAGCCGGCGCGTCCAATTTCACCCATGAAGAGCTTGCCCGGGGCGTGAAGCTGGCGCACGCGGCGGGCGCGAAGGTGTACGTCACCTGCAATACCATTCCGCGCAACGATGAGATCGGCGCGCTGCCGGATTTTCTGGAGCGCGCCGCCGACGCGGGAGCCGACGCCTTCATCATTGCCGACATTGGCGTGATGCGGCTGGCGCAGCAATACGCGCCGGGCGTTTCCATTCACATCTCCACGCAGGCGGGGGTGGCGAATTACGCCACGGCCAACGAATTTTACCGGATGGGGGCTTCGCGGGTCGTGCTGGCGAGGGAGCTTTGCTTTGACGAGATCGCGGAGCTGCGGGCGAAAACCCCGCCGGAGCTGGAAATCGAGGCGTTCGTCCACGGCTCGATGTGCGTGTCGTTTTCGGGCAGGTGCCTGCTGTCGAGCTATATGACCGGACGCGACGCCAACCGCGGCGACTGCGCGCAGCCCTGCCGCTGGAAATATTTCCTCACTGAGGAAAAACGCGAGGGCCAGCGGTTCGAGATATTCGAGGATCACGGCACCCACATTCTCAATTCCCGCGATATGTGCATGATCGGGTACATTCCCCGTCTGGCGGAATGCGGCATTTCCTCCTTCAAGATCGAGGGAAGGGCGAAGTCCGCCTATTACACGGCGGCGGTCACCAACGCCTACCGGCAGGCAATCGACGGGTATTACGCCGCGCCTTCGCCCGATTACAGGCCGGAGCAGGCCATTCTCGACGAGCTGGACAAGGTCAGCCACAGGGAGTATTCCACCGGCTTTTATCTCGGAACAGAGCCGGGGCAGGTGCTTTCCAACGGCGGCTATGTGCGGGAGTACAAGGTCGCCGGCATGGTCGAGGATTGCGGCGGCGGGTGGCTGACGCTCAGCCAGCGCAACAAATTCCGCGCCGGCGACACGCTGGACATTATGCCGCCCCATGCCAGACCGTTTCTGCTGCGGGTCACGGAGATGTTCGACGGCGAGGGCAATCCCATCGAAGCCGCGCCCCACGCCATGATGACCGTCCGGATCCCCTACGCGGGCGCGGATATTCCCAAGGGCAGCTTTGTGCGGATCAAGGAGTGACGCTTCATGAAAATTGAGCATATCGCGGTGTACGTCAGCGATCCGGAGGGCGCGAGAGCCTTCTTTGAGCAATACTTCTCCGCGAAGGCGGGAAGCCTGTACCGCAACCCCCGTACCGGATTCACGTCGTACTTCCTGACCTTCGGGGACGGCGCAAGGCTCGAACTCATGCAGAAGCCCGGCGTGGCAGCCATCGACAATGCCATGCCGCACACGGGCTATATTCACATGGCGTTCAGCGTGGGCAGCCGTGAAGCGGTCGATGACCTGACCCGTCGGCTGCGGGACGACGGCTTCCATGTGGTGAGCGGCCCCAGAACCACCGGCGACGGCTATTACGAAAGCTGCGTCGCCGGATTTGAGAATTTATTGATTGAAATTACGGTTTGAAAGGATTTTGGACTATGTATCAGTTTACCGAAAACAGCGACAAATTCATCAGCCTGCACGACTGCAAGGCTACCGGCATGACGGTGGGCGATCGGGTGATTTCATTCACCTTTCCCGACGGCGTCTGCATCGGCAAGAAGCACCCGCGCAACACCTACGGCAAGACGCTTCGCACCGACGGGGCGCAGGTGGATTTCAACCTGCCTGTCGGCACGCCGGACGAAAATGTGACCTGCTATGTG
>CADCON010000165.1 GCA_902803035.1 uncultured Ruminococcus sp. | reverse complement strand
TCAACCAGCCTGCCGGCTTCCTTGCCGACCGTTTCCGCAGCCGATTTAGCGTTGACAACAACATCTTCCAATACTCCCATACGTACCTGACCTTTCTGTAATGATATAGTATCCTGTTTCCGGATAACAAATATTATATTCCAAATGGTGCCCGTTGTCAATAACCGTGAAGTTTTTTTAATCCTTTAATAACAAATTAGGAAATACAATATTTCCGGCGGTTGGCTACTGCGATGATTTATTATGCTAAAGTTGAAAATATTATGAACAAAACAAATTTCTATTGCCAAATGAACCGCATTTGTATATAATTATTAATTAAGACAATTAGGTTTAAGGAGCTGATTATTATATGACAGGAGCACAGATCATTCTTGAATGTTTGAAGCAAGAGGGCGTTTCTGTTGTATTCGGATATCCCGGCGCGACGATTGCGCCTTTTTATGACGCGATGGCGCTCGATGGCTCAATAAGGCACGTTCTGGTGCGTCAGGAGCAGAATGCCGGACACGCCGCCAGCGGATACGCGAGAGCTTCCGGCAAGGTGGGCGTCTGCTGCACCACCTCCGGCCCCGGCGCGACCAATCTGATCACAGGTCTGGCGACCGCCTACATGGATTCCATTCCGATGGTCGCGCTCACCGGCCAGGTGCGTTCCGATCTGCTGGGAAGAGATGTTTTTCAGGAAGCGGACATCACGGGAGCGTGTGAACCGTTCACCAAGCACAGTTATCTTGCCACCGATACGCAGGAGCTGCCGCGTATCATCAAGGAAGCGTTCCACATCGCCTCCACGGGTCGTCCCGGCCCGGTGCTGATCGATCTTCCGCAGGATACGCTGGAGCGGGAGTTTGAGGGGCCATTCATCTATCCCGAAGAAGTGGACATTATCGGATACAAGCCGCGTGTCAAAGGTCATCCGCTTCAGATGAAGCGCGCTCTGGACGCGATTGCCAGAGCGGAGCGTCCGATCATCTGCGCGGGAGGCGGTGTAGTGTCGGCGAAGGCAAGGCGCGAGCTGATCAAATTCGCCGAAAAGCTGGATATCCCCGTGGTTTCCACGCTGATGGGCGTCGGAATGATGCCGACAGAGCACCCTCTTTACATGGGAATGCTCGGCACACACGGCATTTTCTCTGCCAATTACGCGATACATCACGCGGATCTGGTTATTCTCTGCGGCGCGCGGGTAGGCGACCGCGCCATGGCAAAGCCGGATCAGGTGGCGAAGAAGGCGGAAATCATCCATATTGACATTGACCCTGCCGAGATAGGCAAAAATATGAAGGCGGATATTCCCATCGTCGGCGATATCCGTCTGGTGCTGAAGAGCATAACCGAAAAATGTGAGGAATTCAGCCACAGGGACTGGGTGGAAGACCTCAAGCAGAAGAAGGCGGAGCATACCCCGTCATTCCCCAGCATTCCGGGACAGGTAGACCCGCGGAATTTCATGCGAACGCTCTCTGAGGAGGTCAGCAAGAGAAGCAAGGCCATTCTTGTCGCGGACGTCGGGGAGAACCAGATCTGGTCGGCGAACAATTTTGCCTTCAAGGGCGGCAGATTCCTGACTTCGGGCGGTCTGGGAACAATGGGCTATTCGCTCGGGGCGGCGCTCGGCGCGAAGCTCGCCAAGCCGGAGCGTCAGGTTTTCGCGGTGTGCGGCGACGGCTCATTCCAGATGATGATGTGCGAGCTTGCCACGCTGGTGCAGCATGACATTCACGTGAAGGTTGTCATCATGCAGAATAACCGGCTGGGCAGGGTGCGGGAGCTTCAGGACAAGATGTACAACGGGCGATATTCAGGGGTCATGCTGGACGGATCGCCGGATTTTGTCAGACTGGCGCAGGCATATGGCATTGCGTCCGAGATGATTGCGGATGACGGCGATGTGATTGCCGCCATCGACAGAATGCTTGACTGCGACGCGCCTTATGTGCTGGTCTGCCATGTGGCGGAGGATATTCCGTCCCGTCAGGAAAACTGAAAGGAGGCTGCTGAAATATGAGATACACGATTGCGGTTCTGGTGCAGAATCATTACGGCGTCCTCTCCAAGGTTGCCGGTCTTATCGCGCGCAGGGGCTTCAATATTGAATCGCTGGCAGTCGGGGTGACGGAGAACCCCGATGTTTCCCGCATGACGATTGCGGTGGACTGTGACGAGAGCGGTATTGAGCAGGTGGAAAAGCAGCTCAACAAGCTCATTCCCACCATCAAGGTCAAGGTCCTGGAGGAAGGCACATATCTTTCACGCGAGCTGACCATGGTGAAGGTGTCCTGCAATTCCAGACAGCGCGAGGAAATCATGACGCTTGCCGAGCTGATGCACGCCAGAATCATAGACGTCACCTCCACGTCGCTGACGCTTGAGCTGACGGACACCACCGCGCGCACGGAGAATTTCATCTCCCTGATGCGCCCGTTCGGCATCAAGGAGCTTGTCCGCACGGGAATCAGCGCGATAGAGCTGGGCGCGAACACCACCAGAAAATAACGCTTTTCCCGGACCGGTCCGGATATATCCGGATATATGATATATATTGAAAGGAAGGGGCGCACAGGTTTTGAAAACCGTGACCATTGACCGCACATTCGGCAGCGGAGGGCGCGAAGTCGCCGTAAGGCTGTCTGAGCTTACCGGAATGCCGCTTTTCGACAATGACATCATTCTGAGGGCGGCGGAGAATTTCGGCGTGGATGTGGGCGTGCTGAAGAATTACGACGAGCATTATGTCGGCAGCCTGATTTACAATCTTTCCGTGTTTTCCGGGGAACGCGACTGCGAATCCTCGGCAGTCTACCGCACTTATTATGCCGTAACCGAGACCGTCCGCCGGCTGCGCGCGGAGCATGACGGGGGAATTTTTCTTGGTCGCTGCGCCGACGTGATATTGGAGGGCGACTGTCCGCTTGTCAGGGCGTTCATTTTCTCATCGTCAATGGAAAGGCGCGTGGAGAGAACGCTTGCACTGGAAGACGTTTCCGCCGAGAACGCCGAAGCCTTTATTCAGCGCAAGGATAAGCAGCGTCGGAACTACTACCAGTTCTTCACCGACAGGAAATGGGGCGCGCCGGTCAATTATGACATCCTGCTCAATACCGGCACGGTCGATTATGACCGGTGCGCGAGAATGATCGCGGAGCTTGCCGGGGCATAAAACCGAATCATGATTGGTCCCGGCTTCAGTGGAAGTATTCCCGATGAAGCCGGGGCTTTTTGGCGTTTGTGCCGGTATGGCATCTCTCTGTACGCGCCATGCTTTGTCTTCCCCGGAAATCCGATGGCCGTTTTCAGCTGACAATCAGAATGATTTGACAGCTTTCCGCATAAACATCTATAAAAAAACGGGAGGAAGGACTATGTTTTTCAAGTCATTCAAAACGTCAAAGCTTGAGCTTGTCGTCATTCTGATCGGTTTGCTGTGCTTTATCGCCACGCTGTGGTACATCATTGCCTCTTCGACCAAGGGAGGCGCGTCGGCAACGTCTGCCAATCCCGGCGGATCGCCCGTGCATTTCCTGACCAAGGCCGGCACAGCGGAGGACAGAATGAAATTTCTTACGCAGTTCGGATGGGAGATCGAGCCGGATCCGCTTGACGCGCGCGACGTGATCATTCCCGCTGAATTTGACGGCACATTGAGCGGCTACAATGAAATGCAGAAAGAGATGGGCTTTGATCTGGAAAAATACAAGGGCCGCCGCGTCAAGAAATGGGAATACGCGGTCACGAACTATCCGGGGAATATCCGGAACGTCAAGGCGACGCTGCTGATATATAAGGGAAGAGTGATCGGCGGGGACATTTCCGGCGTTGGTTCGGAGCGGTTCACGCATGCCCTGAAGCTGTCCGCCGATTCGCATGACGAATCGTCCGGGAGCGTCGAAAAACAATAGAATCGGTGCCGGATACAGTCCCTGTCGTTGTATCCGGCATTTTCAGCCTTTGATCGAAGCGCGGAAGAGCCGGCCCGACTGAGTGTTTGCATAAACAAATGACGCTGCACCCGGTTTTTTTGTGTTATGTGATAAATTATTTTGTATGCCGTTGACAATAGCGGTTTTTTCTGTTAAAATTTCGTCAAACAGCTTGGTTTTCATTCCACGCAGATTTGAATTATCGGAGGTAATCGCCATGAATTACACCAGCACCAGAAATCATTCCGTGAAGGTTTCAGCGGCTCACGCTATCGCAACCGGCATTTCGCCCGACGGCGGTCTTTATGTTCCAGAAACTATTCCCGCGTTCACATATGAAGAGCTACTCGCCGCGGCGAAAGCGGATTACAGGGAGAGAGCCGTGAGCGTTCTCGGAAAGTACCTCACCGACTTTACCGCCGATGAACTGCGCGAATGTGTCGACGGAGCCTATACCGGCAAATTCGGCGGCGAGGAGGTGGCTCCCGTGGTGGATATCGCGGAGAACCGCTTTGTTCTCGAACTTTGGCACGGCCCCACCTGCGCCTTCAAGGACATGGCGCTTCAGCTTCTGCCGCATCTTCTCACCCGTTCGGTCAAAAAGACCTGTGACGGCAAGGAAATCGTCATCCTGGTGGCAACCTCCGGCGATACCGGCAAGGCCGCGCTCGAAGGCTTCCGGGATGTTCCCGGCACAAGGATCATTGTCTTCTATCCGGTGGAAGGCGTGAGCGCGATCCAGAAGAAGCAGATGGTCACGCAGGAGGGCGAGAATGTCGGCGTGTGCGCCATCAGAGGGAACTTCGACGACGCCCAAACCGGGGTAAAGAGGATTTTCACTGACAGGGAAATTGCCGCCGTGCTGGAGAAACACAATATGGCTTTTTCTTCCGCCAATTCCATCAACTGGGGCAGACTCGCGCCTCAGATTGTCTATTACATTTCCGCCTATGCCGACCTGATGAACCGTGGCGTTATCAAAAACAAGGGCGACAAGATCAATGTCGTCGTTCCCACCGGCAATTTCGGCAATATTCTCGCCGCCTATTACGCAAAGAAGATGGGGCTTCCGATCGGCAGGCTTATCTGCGCTTCCAACGCCAACAATGTCCTGACCGATTTCATCAGAACCGGCGTCTATGACCGGAACAGGCAGTTCTACACCACTCTTTCACCCTCGATGGATATTCTGATTTCCAGCAACCTGGAGCGTCTGATCTACGACCTGAGCGGCTGCGACAGCGAGAGGGTGAAGGGCTGGATGGACAGCCTTTCCGCGACAGGGCGTTACGAGGTGGACGACGACGTCAAGGAAAAGATCTCCGCGCTTTTCTGGGCGGGCTGCTGTGACGATGAAGCGACCCAGCGCACCATCAGCGAAATATTTGAAGAGCGGCATTACCTTGCCGACACGCATACGGCTGTCGCGCTGAATGTCTATGAGCAGTACGTGAAGGAATTCGGCTCCGATGTGCCCGCTGTCATCGCGTCAACGGCAAGCCCCTATAAATTCGCCCCTGCCGTCCTCGGAGCGATTGCCAGGGACAGGGTTTCGGACGACGAATTTGAAATGCTCGACGGTCTTCACGCTGTTTCAGGCGTGGAAACGCCCGATCCGCTCGCCGGATTGAAGGGAAAGGCCGTGCGCTTTGACCGCGTGTGCGACGGATCCGGGATGAGAGAAACCGTTCTGGATATGCTCGGCATTACCGAATAAGCGTCCCGCGGTCTGTTCCGCGCGCGGATCCCCCCCCGGCAGACGGGGAAAAACCGGAGGTGAGCGTCTTTTGGCTCTGTATGCGATAGCCGATCTGCATCTTTCGATCGGCGAGAATAAAAAAATGGATAAATTCAGCGGGTGGGAGGATTATGAACGCCGCATCCGCGAGAACTGGCATTCCATTGTAAAGCCGGAGGACACGGTCATCATAGCCGGCGATATCTGCTGGGCGATGAAGCTGACCGATACGGTTGCCGATTTCACCTTTCTGCATGAGCTTCCGGGGAAAAAGCTGCTGATGAAGGGCAATCATGACTACTGGTGGAGCACCAAGAAGAAAATGGATGACTGGCTGCTTCTCAATGGCTTCGACGATATGTCCATTCTTTTCAATAATGCCTTCGCGTACGGAAGCTATGCCGTCTGCGGTACCAGGGGCTGGTCGTATGATTGCCCGGAGAACGAACGCAATGTGCTTTTGCGGGAAGTGGGCCGTCTGGAAACGTCCATTCAGGCGGGGTTGGACATGGGGCTGGAACCGCTTGTATTTCTGCATTATCCGCCGGTCTACGGCGACTACGTCTGCGTGGAAATCATGGAAGTGCTCCGAAAGTTCGGCATCAGGCGGGTCTGGTACGGTCATCTGCACGGAGCGGCGCGCAATAAGGCCGTCACGGGGGAGTATGAAGGAATGACTTTCCGGCTGATTTCCGCGGATTATCTGAGATTTGTCCCGCAATTGATCCTTCCGGACGGATGAGAACCGCTTTCCCTCTGCGTTGTAACAAATAGTTAACATTTTTCGTCGACATATTTTGCAAAAAATCTCTTGAAAATCGCGAAAGGTTTTGCTATAATTTATCAGTGACTATTGTAAAGCATGATGATATAGATCTTATGTCAGTGACCTTCTTCCAAGGAAGAAGCGTGTCAGTGCGGTACAGCATAATCAGCATTCTTTATTTTTTAGGAGGATATCTCAATGATTACCAACAAGACACAAGTTGACAACAACACCTATGAAGTGGAGTTCACGGCAAGCGCAGATCTGCTCAAAGCCGAAAAACTCCGCGTATATCGCAAGGAGGTCAAAAAGTACAACGTCCCCGGTTTCCGCAAGGGCAAGGCTCCTTTGTCCGTCATCGAGAAAATGTATGGCCCTGTTTTCACGCAGGACGCGATTGAAACGGTTTATCAGAAGACCGTCGAAGAAGCAATTGAAGAATTCGGCATGGAAGTCATCGACGCCAACAGCCCGGAAGTGGTCTCCATGGAAGGCGACGTGGTGTTCAAGGTGAAGTTCGTTGTAAAGCCCGAAGTGAAGATCGAGGGCTATAAGGGACTGACGGTGGAGAAGGCAGAGCCGGTTGTCACGGATGAGGACGTCGAGCATGAACTCAGACACATTCAGGATCGCAATGCCAGAACCGTCAAGGTCGAGGACAGACCCGCTCAGATGGGAGACACCGTAGTCTTTGACTATGAGGGCTTCAATGAGGGCGTACCTTTTGAAGGCGGCAAGGCGGAGCATTTTGATCTCAAGCTCGGATCGGGTCAGTTTATTCCCGGCTTTGAGGAAGGTCTTGTCGGACATTCCGTCGGCGAGGAATTCGACATTGACGTCACATTCCCGGAGGAATACCACGCGGAAGAGCTTGCCGGCAAGCCGGTTGTCTTCAAGATCAGAATTCATGAAATCAAGATGAAAGAGCTGCCTGAGCTTAACGATGAATTTGCCAGTGATGTCAGCAGCTTTGACACGCTTGAGGAGTACAAGGAGGATGTCCGCAAGGAGCTTCTCCGCAAAGCCGAGGAGAAAGCCAAGGATGACGCCGACAACAAGCTTATTGATCAGCTCATCGACCTTATCGAAGCGGATATTCCCGAAGTGATGTATGATCAGAAGGTGACGGAGAATATCAATGATTTCTCCTACCAGCTTCAGATGCAGGGTCTGAACATCGAATCATATCTCCAGTACACCGGCATGGATATGGAAGGACTCAGAGGCCAGTTCAGGGAGAAAGCGATTCACCAGGTCAAGCTCCGTCTGGCGCTGGAGAAGATCGCCGAGCTTGAGAATATTCAGGTGAGCGATGAGGAAATCGAGAAGGCCTACGCTGATCTCGCAAAGAATTACGGCGTGGAGGTCGACCGCGTCAAGGAGATTGTTCCCGTTGCCGGTCTGAGCAGGGACGTCGCGGTCGAAAAGGCTGTGGATGTGGTGCGTGAAAACGCCAACTACGTGCCGGTGAAGGCAGAGGAATCCGCCGACGCGGAGTAATTCTAGTGATCGACAGCCTTCGATGTTTTTTTTCGTATCATTGATGTACCATTTCAGGTGACGCGCGGCAACCATGCGTCGCCATGAGAAACAGACCAATGCGCCATTCCGATGAATCGGCAATGTTCTTTTCATCGGATGCGCGCATTATACTTTATTGTGGAAAGGAAGATATTAATATGAGTAATTTAGTGCCTTACGTTGTCGAACAGACCAGTAGGGGAGAGCGTTCTTACGATATTTTTTCACGCCTTCTCAATGACAGAATCATCATGCTTTTCGATGAAGTCAACAGTGTAACAGCGAGCCTTGTCACGGCGCAGCTTCTTTATCTCGAAGGACAGGACCCGAAGAAGGACATCTGCCTTTATATCAACAGCCCCGGCGGATCGGTCAAGGACGGCCTTGCCATCTACGACACCATGAACTATATCAAGTGCGACGTTTCCACTATTTGCATGGGTATGGCAGCCAGCATGGGCGCGTTCCTGCTTGCGGCGGGCGCAAAGGGCAAGCGTCTCGCCCTTCCGAACAGCGAAATCATGATTCACCAGCCTTTGGGCGGCGCGCAGGGACAGGCGACGGATATTGAGATCCAGGCCAATCAGATTCTCAAGACCAAGAAAAAGCTCAATGAAATGCTTGCGGCCGCAACCGGCAAGCCCTACGCCCAGATCTGCCTTGACACAGAGCGCGACAATTATATGTCAGCGGAAGAAGCGAAGGAGTACGGTCTGATTGACCGCGTTATTTACAGACGATAGGATTGGTGATTGAATGGCCTACAGGGACAGAAGCGATGAGCCGAAGTGCTCATTCTGCCACAGAGGCGAAAGCGACGGCGTCAGACTGGTTTTTGGACCCGGCGCGTCCATCTGCAACGAATGCGTTTCCGCCTGCGCTGAAATACTTCGTAACGAAGGACTTTACGATGTGGATTCATACGATGACCTCATCGATGCTTCCGGATTTGAATTGCTCAAGCCGGCCGAGATTAAAGAACACCTTGATAAGTATGTAATCGGACAGGATGACGCGAAAATCGCCCTCTCTGTTGCTGTATATAATCATTACAAGCGTATTTTCAGCCACACAAAGGACGGGGTAGAGCTTCAGAAAAGCAATATCCTTCTGCTTGGCCCCACCGGTGTGGGAAAGACATTCCTCGCCCAGTCGCTTGCGAAGATTCTCAAGGTGCCGTTTGCGATTACTGACGCCACCACGCTGACCGAGGCGGGATATGTCGGTGAAGACGTTGAAAACATTCTTCTCAGGCTGATTCAGGCGGCGGATTACGATGTGGAGCTGGCGCAGCGCGGCATCATCTATATTGACGAAATTGACAAGATCTCCAGAAAATCCGAGAATACGTCCATTACCCGTGACGTCAGCGGCGAAGGCGTTCAGCAGGCGTTGCTCAAGATTCTGGAAGGCACGGTTGCCAATGTCCCTCCGCAGGGTGGCAGAAAGCATCCGCAGCAGGAATTCATTCCGATTGACACCACCAATATCCTCTTCATCTGCGGCGGCGCGTTTGACGGCATTGAGAAGATCATCGAAAGGCGCGTAGGCAATTCCTCCCTTGGATTCGGCGCTGAGATTCGCACACAGGACGATCTGGACTATAGCGAGCTGATCTCCAAGTGCATTCCGCAGGACCTGGTCAAATTCGGACTCATTCCCGAATTGGTCGGACGTCTGCCGGTGCTGACGTCGCTTCAGGCACTCGACAAGGAGGCACTGGTCAGAATCATGACCGAACCGAAGAACGCGATTGTCAAGCAGTATCAGGCGCTTTTCGGAATGGACGATGTGGAGCTAGAATTTGACGAGGATGCCCTTTCCCTCATTGCCGAAAAAGCGTTGGAGCAGAAGACCGGCGCGAGAGGTCTCAGAGGGGTGATTGAAAGCATACTCACTCCGATCATGTTCTCTGTTCCATCGGAGGAAAATGTACGCAAGGTGCGGATTACCCGTGCCTGTGTGGAGGGAGAGAGCAAGCCGGAACTGACTTTCGGATCTCCGGATGAAGAAAAGAAGACCTCAAAGAAGAACCCGTCCTTAAAAAAGACCGACGCATAACATTATGAAAACCGAGCAGGCGCATTGGAATCAAAATGTCCGATGGCAGCCTGCTCTTTTGTTGTTAAGACGTAATATTAATAAATTGTTTGTTGCTTTAATGCGAACTATCCATTATAATATATGGGCTGACTAATTTTATCAATAGCAGGAGAAGGAACCATATGGCAAAAACGGTAAATAAATCTCAGAAAAGAACCATGCCGATCATCATGCTCCCGGACGCCGTGGCATTCCCGAATTGCCCGCATCAGTTCGACGTTTTCGGGGCGAATATGATAGCCGCCATCCGCAGCGCGAAAAACGCCGACCGGTGCGTTTTCATCATGCTGAATGAAAAAAGCGAGCCGGTATTTGATATTACCCATCGTGTGGGGGTCGTTGCGACGATCACCCAGATGCTGCGCCACCCTGAAGAGGAGAGTATGCACGTCCGTGTGATGGGCGAATATCGGGCGTGGGTGATTTCGGCCAATCTCAGCGATACCTTTGACACGGTCGACGTCATTCCGGCGGAAGAAATCAGGGATCAGGATGAGAAGGATCCGGCCGGCGCGATTCACTCCAAGATATTCAAGGAGCTTGTTCCGGCACTGAACCGCGCCGAAAGCAAACCTGATCTGGATATGCAGTTTGTGATGGACCGCCGGAGCACCGATTACGGCAGCATGGTGGACAGCGCGGCATACATTTATCCCTTCCCCCTCAAGGAAAAGCAGCAGATGCTCGACTGCCTGTCAGTGACCGAACGCGCCCTGCTGCTGCGCCGGGCGATTTCCGTTGAGCTTGAGCAGGCAAAGCTGGACAGGGAGATCGAAAAAAAGGTCTCGGACAGCATGGATGAAGCGCAGAGGGAATATTATCTCCGTGAGAAGATCCGTGTCATCTCGGAGGAATTGGGCGACGGGGGAACGCCCGAAGCGGACGCGGAGAATTACAATAAGCGCATAGAAGAAATCGAAGCCGACGATGAGGTAAAGACCATACTCCGCCGGGAAACGCGAAAGCTTTCCAAGCTTCCCTTCGGCTCGCAGGAAGCGGCCGTCATCAGGGGATATCTCGATGTGTGTCTGTCGCTGCCCTGGGGCGTCAGAACGCAGGATAATCTCGACGTCAAGGCCGCCGAAGTCATTCTCGACAGGGATCATTACGGAATGCGGAAGGTCAAGGAGCGCATTCTGGAACTGATTGCCGTCCGCGCGCTTGTTCCCGATATCAAGGGACAGATTATCTGTCTGGAGGGCCCCCCCGGTGTGGGCAAGACCTCCATCGCCCGTTCCATCGCGGAAGCCATGGGGCGGAAGTACGTGCGCGTTTCTCTCGGCGGCGTAAGGGACGAAGCGGAGATCCGCGGACACCGCAAGACCTATCTCGGGTCCATGCCCGGACGGATTGTCGACGCCATTATCAGGGCGGGCAGCATGAATCCGCTGGTTCTTCTGGACGAAATTGACAAGCTGTCCAATGATTACAAGGGCGATCCGACCTCCGCGCTGCTTGAAGTGCTGGACCCCGAACAGAATAAGTCCTTCACGGATCATTTTCTGGATATACCGCTGGATCTCAGCCAGGTGCTCTTCCTCACAACCGCCAATAACATCGCCGCGATACCCACTCCGCTGTACGACAGAATGGAGATCATAGAGCTTCCCAGCTATACGCACGAGGAGAAGGCGATGATTGCTAAGAAGTACCTTGTGCCGAAGCAGCTTGAGCGCAACGGCCTTTCCCAGAAGAAGGTGCGTATCACCGATACCGCCATTGCCAGGCTGATAGACGATTACACCCGCGAAGCCGGCGTGCGCCAGCTGGAGCGCGAAATTGCCTCTCTCTGCCGCAAGTGCGCCAAGAAACTGGTGGCGGGCGAAGCGGAGAAAATCTCCGTCAACGCGCGCAATCTGGAAAGCTATATGGGCAAGCCGAAGTACAAGCGCGAGGAACGTCCGAAGGAATTGATTCCCGGCATGGCGAACGGGTTGGCATGGACGTCCGTCGGCGGGGAAATGCTCGAGATAGAAGTAGACGTGATGGACGGCAACGGCAAGACCTCCATCACCGGACAACTCGGCGACGTCATGCAGGAATCCGCCAAGGCTGCCATGAGCTGTATCCGGCAGCGGGCGGACGAGCTGGGAATCGACAGCTCGCTGTTTAACAGCAAGGATATCCATATTCATGTCCCCGAAGGCGCGGTGCCAAAGGACGGTCCTTCAGCGGGAATTACGCTGGCGACCGCCATCGTGTCGGCCCTGACCGGCGTTCCCGTAAGGGGCGATGTCGCCATGACCGGCGAAATCACGCTGACCGGCCGGGTGCTTGCGATCGGCGGGCTTCGTGAGAAGAGCATGGCGGCGCTTCGCAACGGAATCAAGACGGTGATCATTCCCGCTCTGAATGAGCAGGACATCGATGAATTCAGCGATACGGTCAAAAACGGCATCCGATTTGTCCCGGTCAGAACGCTGGACGAAGTCTTCCGCACCGCCTTCTCCGAGCCGCCTTCAAAGGCCAAAGCCGTGAAAGGCAAGAAGTCCGCGGCGAAAAGCGAGGACAAGGAGAAATCCGGAAGCGACCTTTCCGGAAATGAAGTTTCCGGCAATGAAGTTTCCGGAAACATAGTCTCCGGAAACGGCACGGAGGATACTCCCGATGAAGTTTGAAAACGCGTATTTTGAGCTGGCGGCGGGCACGTCCGGTCAACTGCCCGCGAGCGACCAGCCGGACATCGT
>CADCON010000164.1 GCA_902803035.1 uncultured Ruminococcus sp. | reverse complement strand
TTTCATCCATAAATCAACACCTCCGTACATTCTTATTCTACATCATTTTCTCACTGTAATCAAGAGATTTTTGAGAAAAAAAAGAAATATTTTTCCGATGAAAACCGTCATTCCGTTTAATTCAATTATACACCCGAAAACAAGAAAATAATCTGATGGTTTTATGAACAAAGTGAAAAGTTATATTAAACAATTATGCCGCGCGGCGTTTTTTCATGCATTCTTCCGCACTTTCTCCCCGGCGCGGAAGGGGCGGCGGAATTCTTCTGCATATTCTCAGAAAAAAATAAAAAAAATGTTGTGTTTATCCCGAAGCTGTGATATAATATACAAAACTCATTTTTATAAGGAGCTGTTGTTCGGGTGATTAACGATATCATTTGTGAATGTTTAGTGAAAAAAAAGCTGGATGCTGTGCGGATTGTCGAAATCGTCACGGTTTTCGGCGGCGGTTTCTTCCTGTCGATTGTATTGTACGCGCTGATAGGCGGCTTCGATCCGTCCGGAATGCTCGGACCGTCGCTTTTCCTGGTCGGCATCTTCCTCACTGTCTTCTTCGGCAGGCATCTGATAACGGTGGAATACGAATACGCCTATTTTGACGGTGAGATTTCCTTTGACAGAATCACCGCCAAGAGCAAGAGAAAGCACCTCACCAACGTCAGCATGAAATCGGTGGAAAAAATCGGCCGTCCCGGCGACAGCTCGATTGAAAGGCTCAAGGTCACCAGAACCAGGAATTATTCCAGCAGCATTGCCGACAAGGACACCATTTTCATCTACTTCAAGGACACAAGCACCGGCGACAATGTGCTTCTCTATTTCACGCCCAATCAGAAAATGCTTGACGCCATGAAGACCACCGTCAGCGCGACCGTCTACCGCGAGGCATTTTCCAAGACAAAAAAGAACTGACGCGCAGGCGCACAGCCCGCTTGTTCAGCAGAATCACCAAACCGGCACCGGGACAGGCTGCCCCCTTGTGGGTGCGCTTGTCCCTTTCTGATTTAACGCGGAGGGAATTTTTATGATTATACTCAACAACTCTCAGACGAAAAAACTGGAAGACTACGCCGTCAAGAACGGCAGCTTTGAACACGCCAGACTCATGGAAAACGCCGGAGCGGCGGTCTGCCGCTTTATTAACGACCTTATCGGCTCCGCCAACAAATCCATTGCCGTCGTCTGCGGCATCGGCAATAACGGCGGCGACGGCTTCGTCGTTGCCAAAAGGCTTCTGGAGGGCGGTGCCAAGGTGCGCGTGCTTCTCGCGCTCGGCGCGCCCACAACCGACGACGCCCGCAAATTCCTCGGCGAATGCGAATCCGCCGGCATCAGAACCCTTTCCTTCACCGCTGAAGAGGAAAAGCCGGAATTCGCCAAGACCATTGAGAATTCCGACATCATCGTCGACGCGATATTCGGCGTGGGATTCCACGGCGTGGTGAGCGGGGAACTGAGCGAGGTCATCGGCATGATCAACACCTCCCACGGGCTGGTGGTTTCGGTGGACGTGCCCAGCGGCGTGGATTCCGATTCGGGCGAGGTTTCGGGCGCCTGTGTGCGGGCGGATCACACCGTCACCTTCTCCACCCGCAAGCCGGGACACGTGATCTATCCCGCCGTCGATTACTGCGGCGAGGTGCACGTAGCGGCAATCGGCATTGACGACCACGTCATCCGCGAGCAGGAACACCACATCTCCACCATCGATTACGACGACGTGTGCCGCTGCTTCCCCAAGCGCGAAAGAAACACGCACAAGGGCGTATTCGGCAAGCTGCTGTGCATCTGCGGCAGCCTCGGAATGGCCGGTTCCGCCACCTTCGCCGGAAAAGCCGCCGTCATGTCGGGCGTCGGCATGGTGGAAATGGCGGTTCCCGCCGAGATTTATCCCATCGTCGCCGGCAATCTGGTCGATCCCGTCTATGTCCTTCTCAACAGCGCCAAAAGCGGCACGGTTTCCGCCGGATCCATTCCCCTGCTCCTTGAAAAGCTGAAGGACGTGACCGCCGTGATGATCGGCTGCGGCATGGGCAGGGGAAAGGACGTGACCGAAGTGGTCGAAGCTGTCATCCGCCATTCCGATGTCCCCATCGTCATTGACGCCGACGGTCTTAACGCCATCAAGGACGACCTCGGCGTGCTCGGCGAGGCGAAGGCTCCCATCGTCATGACCCCCCATCCCGGAGAAATGGCGCGTCTGGTCGGCAAGACCAACACCGAGGTGCAGTCACAGCGTCTGGAGGTCGCTTCGTCCTTCGCCATGACCTTCGGGGTCTATATGGTGCTTAAGGGCGCGAATACCGTCTGCGCCACGCCCGACGGACGCATTATGATCAATCTCACAGGCAACCCCGGTATGTCCAAATCCGGCAGCGGCGACGTTCTCGCCGGCCTTCTCGGTTCGCTTCTCGCGCAGGGAATGGGACCGGAGGAAGCGGCCGCCAGCGCGGTGCATATTCACGGTCTGGCGGGCGACAGGGCGGCGGAAAGCTATTCCCAGCACTCCATGACCGCCAACGACATCATCATCGAATTCTCCGAGATTTTCTCCGATATCGAAAGAGCTTCCCGCAAATAGCGAAAACCGTTGATTATTTCTCCGGACCGCTGTATAATATGTCCGGAACACATATACATCACACAAAACAAAGGATGATACAAAATGGCTGTCATAGCTCCGTCGCTGCTTTCCGCCGATTTCACCAGAATGGGGGAAGAAGTCAGGGAGATCGAATCCGCCGGTGCCAGGGTGCTTCACATCGACATCATGGACGGACACTTCGTCCCCAATCTCACCTTCGGTTATTCGATGGTCAAAGCGCTGCGTCCCCTCACGGACATGATCTTTGACGTTCATCTCATGATGACCGATCCCATCAATTACATAGAGGATTTCGCCAAGGCCGGCTCCGACGTCATTACCGTCCACACCGAATGCCGGAGCGACGCCGGTCAGTGCATCGACCTGATCCACCGGTGCGGCGTGAAGGCGGGCCTTTCCATCAAGCCGAAAACCGCGCCCGACGCGCTTTTCCCCTATCTCGGCCGCATTGAGCAGATTCTCGTGATGACCGTAGAACCGGGCTTCGGCGGCCAGTCCATGATACCGGAATGCCTGGACAAGATCGCGGTCATTCACTCCGAATGCGCCTCGCGCGGGCTGACCGTCCCCGTCATGATCGACGGCGGCGTGAACGCTTCCAATGTGCAGACCGCCGCCAAGGCGGGCGCGGACATGATGGTCGCCGGCAACGCGGTATTCGGCGCGAAAGACCGCGCGGCAGCCTTCCGGGAGCTGTGCGGGCTGAGCGATACGGGTCTTATTCACTGACCGCGCCTGTCATTCCCTTTCTTATCCGCAAAAAAAGCATTGCCTTCGCCGGCGGTTGAATCGCGGCATGGCAATGCTTTTTTATTATTTCCGGCTGTCAATGCAAGGGAAACGCCGTGGCATTCTTCCGAACGATATCACCATCTGATCTTGTCGGTCAGCTCGCCTGAAGTGCTGCCGATCACGCGGTTCCTGCTGTCGTAGACCACGCGCTCGAACTCGGTGGCGTAATCGATATCCTCCGCGATCTGCTCTCCGTATCTGCCGCGCCTGAAATAATAGGTCATCATGTAGCAGCCGTCGCACAGCTCCGTGCGGATGCTGGTGTGCTTCTTCGGGCGGGCGCGGATGCTCTCTGTCCGCTTCACGCGGGCGGCGACAGGCCTTCTCCCGATTTTTCTGGCGGCAATATGCTTGACTCTCTTCATGACTGCGAATGGCACACCCTTTCAGCTTTTCTCTGACATCATTTTACCACACGCGGGCGCGAAATTCAACCGCATTGATAAAAAAATTTTCGGCAAGCCGCAGCCATTATTCAATGCTGTCGTAAAAAAGGGATTCCCGCCGGAATTCTCCCCCTCCGACGCTCACGGCCGCGCTGCGGTGGCTTCCGAGAAATCTGACCAGCTCGTAGGGGTCAATCCAGATCTCGCTGCGGCTGTTTTCGTCAAAGATGAGCTGAATGCCGAAATGAAGATGCGGCCGCTGCATTCCGTTGTAATCCTCCCGGTCGGAATAGCCCGTCATTCCCAGATAGCCGATCACTTCGCCGGCATAGACCGTCTGTCCCTCGGCCAGTCCCGCCGCGTAGGGATGCCCGCTGCGGAGATGGGCATAATAATAATACCTCCGCCCGTCCAGACTCCGCATTCCGATGCGCCAGCCGCCGTACCGGTTCCAGCCCATCGCTTCCACCACGCAGGTTTCCACATTGATGACCGGCGTGCCGACGCTGCCGAACATATCGTGCCCCAGATGCCGCCGCCGGTAGCCGAACGCCCGCGACGCGCCGAAATCGGCATTGTGCGAGAACGCCCAGCCCCGCGCGACCGGCGAGAACGCCTTCAGCCCGTATTCCCGCCTGAACGCCGGCGCGCCGCTTCCGGTGACGCCGTCCTGCACCGCGTAATCCCCTACAAGGCCGCCCAACACCGCTTCGTACGCCGTGCTGTAATAATCATAATATTTCATGCCTGCGGCGACGTCCTCCATGGGTTCCCCCTCCCGCAGCCGGGCGGCAATGCCGTCCATATGCGCCTTTTTGTAACGGGAGAAATCCCCGCCGTACCGCGCGCCCAGACAGGCGAGAAGATCGATCCAGTGTATTTCATTCTCCCCGCCGTGCGATCCGACGTCATACGCCAACGCGTCCCGCATGGCCTGCGCCGTCACCTGAAAGTCCACCCACTTCAGAATGCCCGCGCCCGCCGTTTCCCGCCATGCCGCCATTCCCGCGGCCGTCCGGAAGCATACCGCCGCGCACATCACGATTCCCACCGCGCGCAGAACCCGCTTCTTTCTCCTGAGATTGATCACTATTCTCCATCGCAAAACAAAAAACGCCCCCGTCACTCCATAGATCATTCGTCAACCTATGTATATGCGCGAAGGCGTTGCTTTAGTTCCTGTTCAGAAATCATTCCCCGCTGTCGTATTCATCGCTGTCATCGTATTCCCCGTCGTCGTCGGATTCGTATTCGTCATCGTCGATGCTGTCCGGCCTGTTCAGGCGGGAGGGAATGGGCTTGTAGACCACGTCGTTGTAGGAGAATTTCCTTCCCGTGCTGAGCAGCTTGATGAAGCTGAATCCCTTCTTCTCGTAGCCCTTCTCGGTGTAGAATACGTGCGCCCGGGTGCGGGTGAGTCCGCTTGAAAGAACGATGCTGTTCGCGCCGGTTTCCTTCGCGTACTGCTCCACCCGTTCCTCCAGCCGGGAACCGACGCCGCGGCTCTGGTATTCGCGGCTGACCGCCAGAGCGATGACGCGGATGTATTCGCCGTCCAGTTCAAAGGCCAGCCCCCGCATCAGTCCCACAAATCCGATGATGCGGTTGTCCTCCTCGGCGACAAAAACCTCGTAATTCTCCGCTTCATGTATCCGGATCACTCTGTCGTAGACGTCGGAGGAAACGTCATTATAACCCAGTTCCCCGCGGATCAGCGCGACGATTCCCATCACGTCCTTCGCTTCCATTTCTCTGATTATCAATTCAATCCATCCTTTCTCAGCGCTTGCCCGCGTATTGCTCCACACGCCGCGCGCGTACAGATTTATCCTATACCCCGAAGATATACAGCCGGGCAAGCCCGAACATCTCCCTGAACCAGTAGCCCGTCACAAGGTAGATTCTGGTTTCACAGCACCCGGAATAGATATGCCGGAAGCCGGATTTCTCCGCCCACATTCTCGCCCGAAGCTCATGGAAACGGTCGGTGACAATGACGATATTCTCCGAAAGCCCGTTCAGCTCGATGAGCGATCTGGTGTAGAGCAGATTCTGCTCCGTATTCTCCGACAGCTCCTCCGTGTAGATTCGCTCCTCCGGAATGCCTCTGTCCATCAGATATTTCTTCATGACATAGGCCTCCGTGTACTGCTCGTCGTCGCCCTTGCCGCCTGTGACCACGCATTTCACATCGGGATTCGCCGTGAGAATCGAGTACGCCTTCGCCAGACGGTCGCTCAGCATCCAGCTCGGCTCGCTCCCGTGTGCCTTGCAGCCCAGCACCACCACCGTGTAATCCGCGCATCCGGACGGCACGGCGGTCAGCGACGCCTTGAGCATCAGTCCCGAAACGATACTGAACGCGACGACGCACGCGGCGAAAAGCAGTCCCGCCAGCGAAACCACCGCTGCCTTCTTCCACGTCCAGCGGCGGTCGATCAGGTGCCAGAAAAGCGCGGTCAGGCAAACGGTCAGCATGACCAGCGACGACGAGATCACGCCGATGCTCACAATATGGAAAAATGCCGGCACGACGCACCACACAAAAAGCAGCCCGAACACCACAATCAGCATTTTGCGGAGGGTGGATATCTCTCTCAGCGGCTGAAAATAGAATTTCCGTTCATCGCCCGTTCTTTTTTCCTCCGCCGTTCTGCGGGGACTGCCGCTGCTGTGGGCAGTCTGTTCCCGCCCGGAAGCGGCAGGTCTGACCGGCGTCAGATCCTGATCCGGCACCCTCCTGCGCTCCGTCCGGCTGTCCGGACGCTTTGAAGCGGCGGGCGGCGGGGTCTGTTCCCGCCCGGAAGCCGGGACACCGACCGGATTCCGGTCCGGAATCCTTCCGCGCTCCGGCGTCGTCTGTCCCCCGCTCCGGCTCCGCAGGATCTCCGTCCTGCCCTGACGCACCGCCTGTTCCTCCCCGCCCCGCGTCTGACGGTTCCTGAATCTGCCGTCACGCGGCGTTCCGTCCGCGGCGGGGGTCTGATTCTGTCTGTCGTTTTCCGCCATGGAACTCACGCCTTGCTGTCAACCAGATGCACGTCCAGCTGGTTGAAGGGAATCACAATGCCCGCCTTGTTCAGCTCGGCGAGGATATTTTCATTGATGACATACTTCGACTCAATGAACGCCGCCGTTCTGACCCAGACCTTGACGTCGAAGGTGATCGCGCTCTCGTCGAAGGAGGCGATACCGATAATCGGCTCCTTCTCCCAGCTCACGTCCTTGCAGGATTTCAGGGCGGCGGTGATCGCCTTCTTGACGACGAGGATATCCGAGCCGTAAGCCACGCCGATGGTCAGTTCCTGACGGCGGGTGCTTTTGGCGGTGTAATTGATGATCATGTCGCTGGTGATGACGGAATTTGGAACCACCAGACGCTTGTTGTCGGCGGTTGCCAGCGTGGTGAACATCAGCTCAATGCGCCGGACAGTGCCCATCTGCCCGTCAATCTCGATGAAATCGCCCACCTTGAAGGTGTGATTGAAGAGAATCAGCACGCCGCTGGCGAAATTGGAAAGGCTGTCCTTGAGCGCAAGGCCGATGGCGACGCCTGCCGTACCGAGAGCGGCCACCAGCGTGGTGACATTCATGCCCATGGTGGAAAGCGCGGTGATAATCGCGATGATCTTGATGATGATTTTGATGCAGGAACAGAGAAATTCCCTCACGCCCTGATCCACCTTGGCGCGCTCCATGCCCCGCACGACAATGCGCGCGATGATGCCCGCCAGCCACCAGCCGATCACGAGAATCGCCAGTCCCTCCACGATGCCCGGCACGATGGAAAGCAGCCACTTGCCGATGGCGTCAAAATCGATGTACCGGGTGAAAAACGCGACGATGTAATCATTCCAGAATTCTTTCATATTGACAGCACTCCTTAAGGAAGTATTTCTTGATAAGATTATACCACAGCCAATCGCAATATGAAAGTCTTAATCAGAAAAAAATCGGAGGTTCTCAATTTATTTACAAAAGAAAAAACGGCGGGGGCTCTCCTTCCGGAAATTCCTCCGCCGTCACGCTATTTGATGCCCAGTGCCTTCGCCGGGTCGAGGTATTGGTTTTCGCTTCTCACTTCGAGATGAAGGTGCGTCCCGTCCGCCGATTCGCAGGGGATCTCCCCCACCGTTCCGATCGTCGCGCCCGCCGCGATATTCTCGCCGCTCCGCACTGCGGTTTCCCTGTTCAGCCCGCGGTAATACACCATCAGACCGTCGTTCTGGTTGACGACCACCGTCGTTCCGTACAGGGGATCCTCTGACACGCCCGCGACCTTGCCTTCCCCGGCGGATCTGACCACCTCGCCCTTCTCCGCCGCCAGATCCAGACCGGTATGCACCCGCCAGTCATTCATTGTCTTGCAATAGACCAGCGCGTCCATGCTGTACGGCTTGATGACCGCCCCGCCCGACGGACGGACATAGCTCCTGCCGCCGCCCATAACCTGTATGGCAGCCGTCTGCTCGCTGTCTTCCAGCTCGTCGGTATCCTGCCGGCTCACCTGCTCCCGCTTCTGCGTGGTCTGTGAAACGCGGCTGCCGGCGGTGGTCGGCTCCGTCGCGGCAGCGTCCTCCGTTACGACCGGCGTATCGGTCACCGAAGCGGACGAAACGCGCGGCCTGTCCGCTTCCTGCCTTCCGTCATCCGCGGCGGCAATCCCGTTCTTTCCCGCCCGGACAATCATCGCGCTGAGCGCTATCGCGGCAGCCGCAACGAAAAGGGCAAACGAAGCGTAGCTGCTGAGCGGTCTTTTCTTCCTGCGGGGAGGCGTTCCGATGGTTAACCTCTTGGCATTTTTCATAATCTCCGCAACCTTTCATGATTGATAAAAATCCTCCGCAATGCTATTATTGACCGTTCCCCCCTGATTATTCGCACAAAAAATCAAATTTCTCTCCCCGCATCATTTACAGTTATTTCATTGATAATTTATTGAAAAGCCAAAAAAAATCTGCTACAATTAAGATGAAACGGTATGCGGTTTCATTCGGGAAAGGAGACGGAGCTTATGGAATACGACGAGAGAATCACCCTTCTCTGCGAACAGATCGCCGCGCTTGTCAGGCCGGTCAGGATTATCATTTATTCCGTCAAGAAAACGCCAGCCGGGGACCTTGTTTCCTTCAAGCTGTGCGTGATCGTCAGGGAACATGAATGCGACAAGATCGAGCAGAAAATTTATCTCACACTGGAGTGCGAGGTGCCCTTCGATGTGCTGGTCTATTCCCTCGATCAGTGGAACGACAGCATAGAGGATCCCGACAGCTTCGCTTTTCGCGGCATTCTGAACGGCGGTGTTGTTCTCTATGAGTCGGAATAGGCACGGAAGGCGGGACAGCCGCCATTATTTTGAATGGATGGAATACGCCAGCGAGGATCTCGACGTCGCCGTGCGGCTGGCGCAGGACGGCATCTGCAACAACGCGGCGGGCTTTCACTGCCAGCAGACCATCGAGAAAGCCATCAAGGCATATCTCATTTTCGTCAGCGGACAGACCGTTGACGGGCACAACCTTTCATGGCTGGTGCGGAAGGCGTGTAAATTCAATTCCAGCTTCAACCGCTTTATCAGCGAAACAGCCATGCTCAACCGCTACTATGTCGAATGCCGCTATCCCTCCGACAATTGGGAAACGCCCGACAGAGCCGCTATTGAACACCACCTGCGCGTGACAAAGGATTTGTATGAATACGTCTGCTCGCTGATCTACGACGACGATTACGACAGCGACGATTTCGACGACGACGACTGAAGAAAAGGACAGGAGATGACAGCCGATGGACAATTACGAGCGCGGGGAGCTTTCCCGCAGTATGCGGAATATCAGCCATTCCATCCCAAGACAATATGTCGAGCGCGGCGTCAGCCGGCAGGATCTGCCGCAGAAGCCTTCCGAAGAGCAGGAAACCGATTCCCAGTCCCGCAGTATGGAAGAATTCCGCGCCGCGAGACTCCGCGAGGAAGCGGAACAGAGAGAAGCGCAGGCAGACCGCGAGGAATCCGTCCCGCAGAAGAGATTCCGCCGCAAGGGGGCAACCTACGGCGTGGACGAACACAACCTGCCCCACAGCAGCGAAGCCCGCGGGCGATTCAATGACCGTTCCGGACGCGCGGCCAAAAACCTTGCCCCCGACGAGGAGCCGCCCCTTCTGGATTCGCTGCGTGAAGCGGCCACCCGCCGGCGGGAGGCAAAGCGCGATTTCGACGAACGCTACGCCCGCAGCAGAAGCGGCGCTTCGCACGTCGAGCAGGAGAAAACCAAGGGCAAAGGCGGCACGGTCATCCGCGATGTGGAATACTACGTACCCAAGCTCGCCGGCGAAAGCCTTGAGCCGGTGTCCGCCCGGCGCAAGAAGAAGCGCAACCGCAAGCCCATGAAGATGTGGCAGAAGGCGTCCGTCACGGCGTTGTGCCTTTTCATGGTGTTTCTTTTCACCGTCGGCATGGGAGCCAGCGCGCTTCTCAACCGCATGAATTTCGTGGATCAGAACCAGCCCGCCCAGATGCGCGGCGGTTCCGCCTTCAATCAGCAGGCGGACGCGGACGCGGCGGCGGAAATGGACGGCGTTGACGACACGGACATCGAGCTTCCCGACGACCCCATCATGTTTGACGCCGACATCGAGAACATTCTGCTCATCGGCAGCGACCGCCGTTCCAAGAGCGAAGACGGCCGAAGCGACGCCATGATGATGCTCACCATAGACCGCAAGCACAAAAAGCTCAAGATGATATCCTACCTGAGAGATATGTATATCAAAGTGCCGGGCAAGCACTACGGCACTAAGCTCAACTCCACCTATTCCCTCGGCGGCGTGAATCTTCTCAAGCAGGCGCTTCAGAAGAATCTCGGCATCACGGTGGACAAGTACATCATCATTGACTTCAACGCCTTCAAGACGGTCGTCAACAAGATCGGCAAGCTCAACGGCAAGGGCGGCATCAAGATCACCGTCACCTCCGCCGAGGCGCGGTATATGTGCAGCCATGAGAAATACGGTCTTTTCCCGCGTTTCAGCAAGGGCAAGGGCACCTATTACATGAACGGCGCGGAAGCCCTCAACTACGCGAGAATCAGAAAGATCGACTCCGACTTCGGACGTACCAAACGCCAGCGCAAGGTGCTGAAGGAGATCATGACCGAGCTGAAGGACGTGGGCAAGATGGACCTTCTCAGCATCGCCTACGCCTGTCTGGAATACGTCACCACCGATTTCACCAAGGGCGAGCTGGTGGGACTTGTCACCGAAGCGGCGGAGATTGCCGGCTACGACACCAAGCAGATTTCCATTCCGCTCAAGGGAAGCTATTCCCCCCAGCACCTTCCCAACGGCAGCGAGGTTCTCGCGGCGAATCTCACCGTCAATTCCAAGGAGCTTCTCAAATTCATCTATGACGACGACATGACATACGAGAGCAACGAAAAGGAAATGCACGGCGTCTATCTGCCCGACCTCAAGGGCATTGCCAATTCCAAGGACGCCACCACGCGCAAGGAATCCGACGCCACCACGGCCGCCAAGGACACTTCGGGCACTACCCGGAAGACCACCAAAAAAACCACCGCCACCACCAAGGCGGGCTGACGACACATTCCTACAGCCGTATGCAGGCTCCAAGCCGCGCGTACGGCTGATTTCAATCCAGAGGGAGCGTTCATTCATTATGATCATCAGAATAAGCGAGGAAAAGTCGGTTGAAATCACTCCGCTCACGGTGCAGAGAAGCCTTTTCCTTCTGCTTTCGCTGGCCGCGGTCGCGGTCATGGCAAAGAAAACCATCGTCCCGGGCAGAGCCGTCATCCGGGAGCTGGACGAAAGGCTTCAGTCCGTCGGCTTCCAGAGCGAAAAGCTGGCGGTGTATGTCGGGGACGAGCTGGAAGCGCGGCCTGTCACGGTCCCTCAGAACGCGGAGGTTTCCTATACATGGGAAATCGCCGACGACGGCATTCTCACCGTCAGGGGCGGCAGGATCATCGCCTCCTCCGGCGGGCAGACGCTTCTGGGAGTCACCGGCGGCGGTAAGTCCGCCCGGGTGAATGTCATCGCCATGTACAAGCCGCTCCCGCCCGACAGCGACCTGCCGCCGCTCTATTACGACAAGCTGACCATCGCCAATTACAAGAACACCCTGAGCGCGGATTTCGTTCCCGAAGGACTGATCAGGATTCCCGACAATTACAATGCCGAGGGCTACACCGGGCTTTATGCCACGGCCGAAACCTTCGCCGCCTACAAAAAGATGTACATCGATATGTACTACGAAATACACGGGCGAATGCACATTATCAGTGCCTACCGGAGCTACGCCAAGCAGAGCGAGCTTTACAACAAGGCGGTAAAGAATTACATGGCAGAGGGCAAGACCTCCACCGAAGCACGATCGCTTGCCCTCGGAACCACCCAGACGCCCGGCAATTCGGAGCACCAGCTCGGCTGCACCATCGACGTGAGCAACGACAACGACACCGACCACGATTACGAGAAAACGCCGGAGGGAAAATGGCTGGCGGAAAACTGCTACAAATACGGCTTCATCATCCGCTATCCCGCCGACAAGGAGGATATCACCCGCATCAGATACGAGCCGTGGCACATCCGCTATGTCGGCGTTCATCACGCGGCGTATATGCATATCAACAACCTCTGTCTGGAGCAGTATGTCGAGCTGCAGGAGCAGGGGCAGGACGCCGCTGACGAATACGCCCTCCACCATCCCGCGGCAGTCGATTGAGGGCCTGATCATGCGCATGACAACGGAAAGCAAAAAGCTGCCGCGCGGTTTTTACCTCTGCGACGGTCTGGAAGCGGCGGAAAAGCTGCTGGGGAAGATATTGGTGCATGATTCCCCCGAAGGGCGCACCGCCGGCAGGATCGTCGAGCTGGAAGCCTACATGGGCGAAAGCGACAGGGGATGCCACGCCTACGGCGGCAGGCGCACGCCGCGCACGGAAATCATGTACGCGCAGGGCGGACACGCCTATGTCTATCTCATCTACGGCATGTACTGCTGCATGAATATCATCGTGGGCGGCGAGAACATTCCCCACTGCATTTTTCTCCGGGCATTGGAGCCGCTGGAAGGCGTGGAACTGATGAGCCGGCGGCGCGGCACGGACAAAATCCGGAATCTCTGCAGCGGCCCCGGCAAGCTGTGCATCGCCATGGGAATTGACAGGTCCCTCTACGGCGAGGATCTCTGCGGCGGACGGCTCTGGCTGGAGGACGACGGCTTCAGACCCGAAATTGTCCGGGGCAGGCGGATCAATATCGACTACGCCGGCGAGGACGCGGCACGCGACTGGCGGTTCGCGGTCAGCGGAAGCCGGTTCCTGTCGGCGAAAATGGAATAGCCGCCGGGAGCGCGGAATAATTCTCCAGCCAACTGTCTTTTTCAGGAGGAATTCATCATGAAAACCATTCAGTCTGAAGACTGCAATATTGAAGAATTAAGAAAAATCTATCCGGACGGATTGCATTTCGTTGTCGGTGACACCCACTGTGAATACGCCACCCTGAAGGCATTAACGGAAAAAATCGGGTTTGACGCCGGGAAGGATCATGCCTATTTTCTGGGAGATTACAACGGGGGCGGCTATCCCGGAAACCTATTAAAATTCATCTCCGCGTTCTACGAAGCGGATTATACCAAGCCTGGTTTTCACCTGATCCGCGGGAATCACGAACGGGAACTCGGCCCCTATTTTCCGCTTGAGAATATGCCGGATATCATCGTGCTGAAAATGAAATCCATGGTCTATTACATGGTACACGCCGGAATGGTCAGCAGCGCCTTTGATCTGATCAATGAAGATCTGGCCGCCCGACCGGATAATTCGGTTTATCTCTATCGACTGAGCGACAGGTGCGTCGCGTATGACGCGCCGCTACGACAGATTATCTGGTCAAGAAGGGGACTGTATTCTCAGCGGTCGCGCTGGCGTCAATGGCCTTCCCAAAGCAGCTTATACCGGAACCGGGCAGTCATTCTTCACGGGCACACGCCCTATTGCTTCCTGATGGGATACCCGTCATACGGGGACAACAACCTGTTCTGGCAGAATCAGCATATCTGGTTCAGCGAGGATCTGCAGTCCTTTGACATCGACGCCAATATCAAAGGGAGACAGGAATTCGGTGAGAACTGGCGCGGCATTGCCTGCGTGTGTCTGGAAGTAGTGGACGAAACGGCGGGACGCCATAATGACAGCCTGTCTGTTTCCGCTCTGCAGAACGCGCCAAACGCCGTATTCGCCGCTCCTTATGTGCCCTCCTATGAAGACTGTCCTATCGGCAATCCTGACAGCCTTCTTTCCACGCCTCCGGATATGAAAACCATTTCCATCCATTCAGACGGCAGACTGTCTTTGCAGTGACGGACAGCAGAAGCCGGCAAAAGCGTGACGTACCTTCCAATGTGTACGTCACGCTTTTTTTGCATCCAAAAGCGCAATCAACGCCCATTTGACTGACTCCCTTCGGGCGTTTTTTATTTTGGCGTTTTTGTGATGGCATTCTTATATAAATTGCTTGCATTTTATTGAAAAGCATGATATTGTATAAAAAGAATAGCTATTGTTTTAAAATTCTGGCAATTTTGATAAAGCGCAAAGGGGGCATGACAGGTAAAGATGAGGGTAATTGTCCATTTGAATGACGACTGGGAATTCGTCGATTCGTTCACTCCGGCGTTCGCAGCCGGCGGGGAAGCGGACGCGCAATCGGTCGATCTACCGCATTCCTGCGCGACGACGCCCTTCGATTATTTCGACGAGAGTCTCTACCAGAAGGACTGCGGCTACCGCAGGCGCCTTCCCATTCCGGAAAGCGCGCGGGGCAAAAGAATCTTCCTGATTGTGGGCGCGGCGGCGCATTCCGCGCAGGTCTATGTGGATGGAAACCCCTGCGGAGAACGGCACCGTTGCGGCTACACCGCCTTCACCCGCGAGCTGACCGGCATGGTGACGCCCGGACAGACGGCGCTCCTCTCCATCGAAGTGGACAGCCGTGAATCGCAGAATATTCCCCCCTTCGGCCACGTCATCGACTACATGACCTACGGCGGGATTTACCGCGAGGTGCGTCTGGAAATCCGCGACCCATGCCACATTGCCGACGTCTTCGCCATGCCGGAGAAATCCGGCAGGCTTACCGTGCAATGTCAGGCGGAGGGCGATCCCGATGCCGTCCGGCATTCCGTTTACCTGAACGGCGAAAGGGTCTGCGAGGTGAGTTCCGGAACCGTTGAAAGCGCCGCGTTGGATGTGCCGGAAGTAAAATTATGGGATATCCGATCCCCCGTGCTGTACACCCTTGTGAGCGAGCTTGTCAAAGACGGCGGAATCACCGACCGCGTGGAAACCCGCGTCGGCTTCCGGTCGGCGGAATTCAGGCGGGACGGCTTCTTTCTCAACGGCAGGAAGGTGAAGCTGGTGGGACTCAACCGGCACCAGAGCTACCCTTACGTCGGCTACGCCATGCCCGCTTCCATGCAGCGGTACGACGCGGATATCTTAAAGAACGAATTGGGACTCAACGCCGTGCGGACTTCGCACTATCCGCAGTCACCGCATTTTATCGACCGCTGCGACGAGCTGGGGCTGCTGGTGTTTACGGAAATTCCCGGCTGGCAGCACATCGGGGATGAAGCGTGGAAGGAGCAGGCAATTCGGAACGTGCGCGACATGGTGCTTCAGTATCGCAACCACCCCTCGGTCATTCTCTGGGGCGTGAGAATCAACGAGTCGGTGGACGACGACGCATTCTACCGGCGCACCAACGCCGCCGCCCATGAGCTTGACCCCACGCGGCCGACCGGCGGCGTGCGCTGTCACAAGAAGAGCAGCCTTCTGGAGGACGTCTGCACCTACAATGATTTCATCCACGACGGAACCAACGGCGGCTGCGAGCCAAAAAAAGCCGTCACCTCCGACAGGAGAAAAGCCTATCTCATCTCGGAATACAACGGGCATATGTATCCGACCAAGTCCTTCGACGCGGAGGAACACCGCACGGAGCACGCCCTGCGGCACGTTCGCGTGCTGGACAGCGTCTGGGCGCAAAAGGACATCGCCGGTTCCTTCGGCTGGTGCTTCTTCGACTACAACACGCACAAGGACTTCGGCAGCGGCGACAGAATCTGCTACCACGGCGTGTGCGATATGTTCCGCAACCCCAAACCGGCGGCGGCGGTCTATTCCGTGATGCAGGACGACATTCCCGTGCTGGAGGTCAGTTCCTCCATGGACATCGGCGAGCATCCCGCCAGCAACCGCGGCAGGGTTTATGTATTTACCAATGCCGACAGCGTGAAATTTTATATAAATGACATATTCATCCGAGAATACCGCCACGCCGACAGCGAATTCAGGCATCTGCCGCGCCCGCCGATTGAAGTGACCGATTACATCGGCGACAGAATCATGCAGGGCGAGCGGTTTTCAAAGAAACAGGTGCGCTATACAAAGGACATTCTCAATGAAGCCACCCGCTTCGGCATGAACGCCCTTTCAGCCAAAAGCAAGGCGAAGGCGGCGTGGCTCATGCTGCGGTACGGAATGAGCTTCGGGGACGCTTACGCCCTCTACGGCAAATACATCGGCAACTGGGGCGACAGGGCGACGGTCTACCGCTTCGACGCGGTCAAGGACGGCAGGGTCGTCAGATCGGTCAGCAAAACGCCCTTCACTTCGCTCTCGCTGCGGGTCATTCCGAGCGCGACGGAGCTTCACGAAGGCGCGACTTACGATGTGGCCGCCGTCCGCGTCATTGCAATCGACCAAAACGGCAACCCTCTCCCCTTCTTCAATGAAGCCGTGACCGCGGAAATCTCCGGCGCGGCGGACATCATCGGGCCAAAGACCGTCATGCTTCGCGGAGGCAGCGGCGGCACATATATCAGAACAATCGGCAGAAGCGGCGAAGCCATTCTGACGCTGCGATACGGCGAAGGCTGTGAAGCGTCGGTTCAATTCACCGTGACAGGCCGGAAGGAGGAATTCATTAACAATGACTGACAAATCAAGCGTGATCTTCGGCAATCCCATCAGCAAAAAGGCGGTCAGGAAGGCCGCCAAGTCCAAAAAGAAATTCGCCAAGAAATTCGGCGACGACAGCGCGGCGGATTACGCGGTCAAGCTGGTGCCGAATGTCATCCTGAACGAGCCGCTCGGCGTGTATGATGTCCGCGTGAACGAAGGCGGGGGCGACATTCCCTTTGACACCGAGAAGGGAATCATTGTCGGCAATATCCGCATGGGCTTCGGGCACTACCGCATTTCCATCGCCATGGCTTCCGCGGCGCACGCGCTGGGCTACACCCCCTACTGGATGGATCTCAATTCCTACCCCGCCACCACCTGCACCAAGGTGATCAGCGCGCAGAATGATCTTTACTCCATGGGCTCGCGGCTTTCCCAGAAGAGCCGGCTCTTCAACAAGAAATACTGGGAGCCGCTCAATTATGAAGGCTTCCGCCAGCTCACCTACAATGCCGGCGACCAGAAGAACGCCGAGCTGATGGCTCCGGTCTATCGGAACGTGCCGAAGGAGATACCCGTCATCGGAACCCACGTTTGGCCGGCGCAGGCGGCGATTCACGCGGGAATGCAGCACGTGGTCAACGCCATTCCCGACAACTGGCCGATGGCGCTGCACTTCGCCGAGGGCAGCGTCCACACCATCCAGACGCACCAGAGCTACATGGGCTACCGCATTCTCAACGGAATGCAGAAGGGCGACGTACTGAAGCCCATGCCCGCCGAAAGCCTTGTCTACACAGGGCATTACATCGACCACGAGCTTGTCGCCAATCTTGAAGCCGATTGTGACGCGAGAATGAAGAGAAAAGCCGACGGCAAGCCCATGCGCTTCCTGCTGACGATCGGCGGCGCGGGCGCGCAGCGGGAGCTTTTTGAAGCGATCATCAAGCACCTTCTCCCGATGATCAAGGAGAAGAAGGCCGCGCTGTACGTCAATGTCGGCGATTACAGGAAGGTCTGGGAAACGCTCTGCAAGAGGATCAAGGGCTTAAAGGACGTCAGCACCGAGCATTTCAACGACTGGGCGGACACCAATTCCTTCGTGGTCTCGGCGATTGACGGCTACGTGGAGGGCATACACGCCTTCTGGCACGAGAACATGTTCGAGGCGGTCTATTGCACGAATCTCCTGATGCGTTCGGCGGATGTGCTGGTGACCAAGCCGAGCGAACTGGCGTTCTATCCGGTTCCCAAGCTGTTCCTCAAGAGAATCGGCGGTCACGAGAAGTGGGGCGCTATTCACTCGGCGGAGATCGGCGACGGCACGCTGGA
>CADCON010000163.1 GCA_902803035.1 uncultured Ruminococcus sp. | reverse complement strand
TGAAATATGTCCGAAAGAGGTCTTTTCCGTAAATAATGAAAAGACCTTTTTTATGAATGATAGAGATATGTCAGGCCATATAAATCCATATAAATCCTTGTATAGTTTAAGCGGAAGAACAGATGGTGTTCATTTATATCAGAACACCATAAATGATTTGTCAAGCTGATAAAACAAAAATGAATGCACCTATAAATAGCGAATATGACTTTGAAAAAACACAATGCATGGAAAACAGTGATAATAAATCCCCGCTGATTTCGCTTATGAAGCGTGAAAGTCAGCCCAAGGCGGCAACAATATGTCCTTCGAAGCGTTGGCGTCCATGTCGGCCTGCACCATTAACATTCCCTGTGTCATGGCACTTACCACGATTTTCCGTGAGCCCCATTCCTTCAGATGGACCGCGAAAATTGCCCTGTTCTGTGTGGAAATGGCACTGTTTTTCGCCTGTATCATGTATTATATTGCCATCCTGCTCATGTAATTTTCGTCATAAATGAATCAGCCGTATTTCCTTCTTCACGCCGCATGGATGCAGCGCAGAGGATAATACGGCTTTTGTATTCGGAAGTAGTATTCAACCAGACGGAAGTGGAGAATAGTGTACGCTTGTGTCTCAGTTGTCTTTTTTCTTCATGACGGCGATGGCGCACGGAATCCGTCCGTCCGCCAGAAGGATCCGCACGTCGCTGTAGCCCGCGTCCAGAAAAAACTGCCGATAGCTTTCCAGCGTGAACTGCCGTTTGAAGTCGGCTCCGGCTTTTCCCAACGCAGAGGCAAAGCCGCTGGTTCTGCCCTGCTTGTTTCTGTTCATGTAGGTCGGAATGATCAGCGTACCGCCGGGCGTGCACACGCGGTTCAGCTCCTTCAGCGCTTTCAGAGGATCGTCCAGCAAATGAATGACGTTTCCCGCCACCACCTTGTCAAAGCACCCATCCGGATAGCCGAGGGCGGTGAGGTCCGCAAAGCAAAAGGAGACATTATCGAATCTCGCGCATTTTTTCTCCGCTTTTGCGAGCATCTTCTCCGAGAAATCGGTGGCGGTGAGCCGCCTGCACCTTCCGGCGATGACCTCGCTCAGAAGTCCTGTGCCGCAGGCACATTCCAGCACCCGGTCATCGGGTTCTATAAGCTCCGCCATCATGCGGCGAAGCGCCTTGTGTGTTTTACGGTTGATGACGTTGACAAAAATATCGTAAACACCAGCCACATGATCCCAGAACATACTTCATTTTCCCCCTTGTCGATAAGAAGCAACCAGCAGTCCGCCGAACATCCAAAGATTGCCGAAGCTGATCCATCCGGTTGAGACAGCATAGGCGGCCGGATGGTTCCCGAACAGCCTTGCCACAGCGATCACCGCGAATCCCGTCAGCACGGAATAAACCGCGCACCGCTTCGGCAGAAGCGTGGCTCCTTTGATGAACGCCCGGATCTGCACAATTGACAGAAGAAAGAAGAACACCGCCATCAACGCTGCCGCCGGCAGAAGAAAATACAGGGCAAATTTCACCGCGCCTTCCGCGGCGGATGCGGGGTCAATCGCATACAGCGCCTTGAAGTGATAGACCGCGGCACAGCACATCACATGAACCGCCGCGCCGAAGATCAACATTCCGAATATGCCGGAGCGGTAGGCGTGCGCGTATGTTTCGGATTTTGCTGCAATCAGGCGGTAAACCCCGAAATAGCTCAGACATTCCAGCGGAATACCCACAAGTCCCAGCAGCGCCGACCAGAATATCCTGCCGTCCGACACCGTCAGGTAACGTGAGAAATATCCCTCAATGCCCGTCAGCGATTCGTCAGCCGTTCCCCATCCCAGCAGAAAATCGCCGAGAAGCACAAGCAGCGCCGCAAGGATTCCGATGCTGAAAAGATGCCGGATTCTCTTCCAGTCGGGCGCGTTGTCAATACCGATAAGGTTCATCATGGAAAGGTCTCCTTTTTGTTTGCATTATTCTCCCTTTCTCGCCACCAGATGCAGACGGAATTTTTTGGCGCGCCGGAGCTTTTCCACCCGCAGCCCCGCCTTTTCGCAGAAGGCTCTCACTTCGTCCAGCGAACGCGCCGCCACATCGCCGTGTCCGACCAGA
>CADCON010000162.1 GCA_902803035.1 uncultured Ruminococcus sp. | reverse complement strand
GTTTTCGCCCTTGGTGATGCACTTGGAATAGGTGGTGTACTGCTTGTTATTCTTGACGGTTTTCTTGTTGAATTTGATTTTTTCCTTGACCGTTACATTGCGGATGGTCTGCACCTTCAGCACCGGCAGCTCCTTCTCCAGCAGCACTGATGTGCCCGGAACAGGCGAATCTCCGAGATTTTCGTTGAGCTTCATCAGGCGGTCGTAGGACATATTGGCGACATTGGCAATCGACTGCGCCGTATCGCCCTCTATCACCGTATAAAACTGCGTTTCCGTCCGCTTTTTGGAAATCGTCTTTGCGAATTTTTCCGACGTGAAAATCTTATCGGTGGAATAAAGACCGCTGATGACTTCGGCTTTTCCCAGAAAACTGACCTTCTCGCCGGGTGTGCCGGTCTTATACTGATCGAGGAAGGTTTCCATGATGAACTGTATGTCGCCGTAGCTTCTGGCGGCGGCGCAAAGCTCGCCGTTTATGTAAAGTCCGTAGGCACTGTCGACATTGCGGCTGTCGGCAAGAAGTGCCTCGCAAAGCGTTTCCGGACTCATATTCATGGACGGACTGACCGACGCCATGGCATAGGACGGCGTGAGGGAGGACCTGTAATCCTCATTGGTATTCGCCGTGCGCTGGCCAAGCATTCGCACCGCGTCATTGTAGACGCTTTCGTCCTCTATGTATCCCAGCAGCTTTCCGTTGCAGGAAACCTCCAGCGCGTGGGAAGAGTTCATGACCATCACAGAAACCCACACAAGCAGGCCGATGCATACAAGCGGCATGACCACATTGGCCACGCCCGCAAAGAATCCCTTGTGGCGTCTGAATGTGCTGCCCACACCCGCCTTTGCCTTCAGCTCGCGGCAGATTTCACCGAATTCCCTGCCCGCGCCTTCAATCGGCTGCGCGACATACCTGCGGAAGAAGCCCGCTATCCTGCCGCCCACAGGCGCAAAGAATTTTCTGATTCTGCGGCGTTTGTTAAAGGTGACAAACTGTATTTTCAGACCAATGTAGCAAAGCAAGCGGTAGATCCGCTGGAAGATATTCCGTTTTTTGTTTTTGCCGTTTTGCCTGATCCTTTTTTTGATTTCCGCTCTCGTCATATTGCTCATCTGATGTCACTCTCCTTGCGGCTTGCAATGCCCGTTTCGCAGTTACAATACTGTTATATTATACTACAATTTTGTAATAATACAACCCCGAAACGCAAAATTCTTGCAAACTCAGCATAAAAAACCACCAAAAAACGGCAATTGAAGGTATTCTGCACAAAACAGGTGTCAATAATTAAGCATATTTACGTCCCAATGTGATATAACGGTGAGGAAACGCTCCGCCCATTGCCTGGCCCCCGCAAGATCATGCTCCAGATAATTGCCGCATTCCTCCGGCGTAGTCCCCGGAATGCCGCTCTCCCAGCCGGCGATATCCTCCGTAATCCTTTTGACCAGACCGATCACCGCAGCGTGATCCGGATTTCTCATCAGCAGATAGAAGCCTGTGCGGCATCCCATCGGCCCGAAATAGATGACATCGCCGCTCATTTCGGAATTGCGGGCGAGTGTGGCAAAAAGATGCTCAATGGTGTGAATGGCGGGAGTCTCCATGAACGGCGGGTGATTCGGGCGGCAGAAACGGAGGTCATAGGTCACCACATCCCCGTCTACGCGGGAAATGTACATTCCCGGCATGAGCCGCGTGTGATCCACCGTGAAGCTGGCAATTTTCTTCAGGCTGCTTTGAACTTTTTCCATCGCTGACGTTCCTTTCCATCAATTGTTTTTTTCCTCAGCATCCCATCTGAGCCCGCCGAAATTAATTCCTTCGGTGAAGCTCTCGAAATCGGCCTTTCCCTTGTCGGCAACGTCCCGGACGAACATCTCCATCAGTTCCTTTGACTCAAACTGGGCAAGGGATGTCAGATCATAGACGCTCAGATTGGAGCGGATTCCTTTGTCCTGCGGGTCAAACCAGACGCTGCGGGACAGGTTGCCGTAATCAAAGCTCCTGTCGAGGGATTTCTCATAGAAGCGGCAGGCAAGCGCGCCCCCCCGCATTCCCGGCCGGAAATAGGGAATGATCTTCTCGGCCAGCTGCGCGGCGGGCTTCTTGATATGATAGGGATCCTTCCTCAGCGAGGTGCCGAAGCGGAAGTCTCCCACCAGCGTCATGGCCTGCTTTCTGGGCGTATGCACCCCGTGCAGATCGCACAGAAGCAGCGAATACAGCAGCGCGACAGCCTCGTCAAGCCCATCACAATCCGGCAGGCAGTCGTCCAGGTCGATGTCGGAGATCGCAAGCCCCATATCATGCCGGAGCAGCATAATGTCAAGATTGCTCTCAATCAGGCCGTGATAATTGTAATTGGCGCCTTTCTCGTCCGTTTTTTCCATAAGCTCCATATTGTAATGCACGAGCGGATGCAGCAGCCGGTCATAGCAGTAATGCACACAGACGCCCATCGCATAGGAAAGAATGATCCGGTAATCCTTCCTGCCCGCGCAGTAGCGGCAGACCTTGGCAAGCGAACGGAAGAGCTTTGACGGATCGCCGCGGTGCAGCTGCGTACCATAGGAACGAATGCTGCCGGACTGCCACGGCATATTGCGGTGATAAAACAGGATGTCCGGCCCCTGACACCCCCAGAGAAACGCCGCCGGATCCAGAAACTGATATTGCCGGACAAAAGAATCTTCATTGAGCAGGCGTCTGCCCAACAGCCAGTGAGAAATAAGATCAGCCATACGAAAAACCTCCGTTTCAGAAAAAAGACACAAGGCGGACGACAGAATTGCCGCCCGCCTTGTGTCAGAAAAGAGTATCAAAAAAGGGATAGGAGTAGGTGTAGTCATATCAAGATCATGGCGGGTAAATCAAAGCCGACAGTCGAGAACGTATGCATAACAGGTTATCAAAACCTGCACAGAGGTTCGTTTGACGCCCACCACTGATTTTAAGTATAACAATTTTTTATGAATACACAATTAACTAGCAGATAACACTTTGTTAACAACGCAGGGGACAATAATGCATTTTTTTACTTTCCAAATAACTTTTAGTACAATTCAACAAAAGCCGGTCATGCTTTCCGCTGTCAATACCCTAGAATGGAATACACCGACTTGACAGGCGTGCGGATGTCAGAAATGACGCGGTTGATGCCCATGGACTTCACGATGTACCACTTGTTATCCACTTTGGTCATGGAAATCTCCACTGACTGCTCGGTGGTTTCCGCCTTGGCGGCGCGCTTTTTCAGCGCGGAAAGAAGCGCGGAAGCGGCATTTTCTTCGGGATCATCATCCAGACGGGCGGCAGCGTCCGAAAAAGCCGCCGTGCATATACCTTCAAAATTTACGGGGAGCGTCACCCTGACCTGCGCTATTGCCGAACTGCCGTCAATCCTGATGTTTTCGCATTCCCAGACGATCCGCGAAGCGAGAGCCTTGCATCCCTTGTTCACCTCATCGCTGTCGCCGTAACCGTCCAGCTTGGCCATGCAGCATTTATTCAGGTTGGCGATATTGTAGCTGCGGACCGAATTCATGTAGGACTCCAGCAGATCGCGGGTCATGGAACTGTCGTCGGGCTTGGCGTCATCACAGGAAACAAACGTAAGTATCGTCATCATGGCAAGGAATACGGCCGCCGCCCTTCTGCATAATCTGCCCATGGCAATCACTCCTTGTGTTTTTCATTATGGCAACGCGGAAAATGCCAATCAGCGGTAAGTCCTCCTGGTCGCCTTTCTTCTGGAAACATTGCGTTTCAGGCTGTTCATCTTCTGCTTGCGGGAATAGGATACAAATATATAGGCCGCGATACCGAGAATGGCAAGCACCAGGAATACCCTGAAAAGCGTGGAAGCAAACAGGCTGTTGATCTTATCGAGAATGTACAGAAGCGTGCTGCGGTCAACCGATTCGCCCGCCACGAGATTGATCCTGCCGATTTCCTCGCCGTCGTAGCTCAATACGGCGGTACCCAGCTTCTGCCCCTTGCGTATCGGAGCGACGGCTTCCTCATCCACAAAGGTGATGTCCTTGGTCACGCTGGTTGCCTTGACGCCCTTGGGAAGAATGGTGCTGAAATCGTCCTGCGGCACAAGGGTGATGCTGTCCTTGTTCCACGCCAGCTTGAGGGGAATTTTGGTGATCGGAACATTGGTGTTGTAGATGTCTGTGATATACAGGTTGCCGAACGCCCATTCAAAGAGGTTTTTGGCGTCGACGAAGGCGTAATTCTTGTCCTTGGCGGTCGGCGCGTGGTCATTCAGCAGCACGACGATATAATGATAATCCCTGCCGCCGACGTTCTTTTTGGCGTATCCCGCGAAGCAGTGGCCCGACTTGATGAGATATCCCGTCTTGACGCCCTCGCAGTATTGATAGAAGTAATCGGTACCGTCCGCGCCCTTTTCGCCTTCACGGATCAGCAGGTTGGTGGAAACGACCCACTGCACATTTTCATGCTTGTTGGTGGGCTTGATG
>CADCON010000161.1 GCA_902803035.1 uncultured Ruminococcus sp. | reverse complement strand
GACCGTACATCGGGGGCGCGACCTGCTGCGGCACGGGCTGACCGTACATCGGGGGCGCGTACTGCTGCGGCACGGGCTGACCGTACATCGGGGGCGCGTACTGCTGCGGCACGGGCTGACCGTACATCGACGGCGCGTACTGCTGCGGCACAGGCTGGCCGCTGGTATCAATGGATTGGCGCTGACTGTCGTCATCAAATGCGCCGGAAAAGGCAGGCAGAGAGCTTCCCACCGTGTAATTGTCCGTTTTCTCCTGCGTCTGCCCGTTTGAAGGATTCCGATTTTCGGATTGATTGTCCATCATGCGTCTTCTCCTCTTTTTCTGAAAATAATGAGCTTACTCAGAACGTAATTCATCAACACGACCACGACATTGGAACAGATCTTGGCGAAGAACGACTTGGCGTCCTTCAGTGGCCAGCCGAAGAGATCCGCGATCAGGCGTTCAACGGAGATATACCCCATTACGTCCACCATCAGCCAGATGATCAGCTCGTCCACCGCCAGCGAAAAGAGCCTTCCCCCGACAAAAGAGCCGGCTTCCCGCGCAATTCCGCCCAGGGAATTCTCCTTGCTGTGAAAAACAAAAAGCCTGTTGGTGATATAGGCAAAGGCAACGGCAAAAATCCACGCGAATATATTGGAGATCAGCGCATGGATTTCCAGCAGCGAGCAGCAGAACTGATACACCACGATATTCACGATCGTCGTGCAGACCCCGAAGAAGAGGTAGGAAACCACCTCGCCCTTCGCTATGGCCAGAATTTTTGCGAGAACGCCGTTCTTCTTTTCTTCCGACATACAGCGCACCCCGGCTTACTGGACGAATTTGACGGCCGTTCCCACAGCCAGTATCTCGGACGCGCCCTGCATCACAGAAGAAGTCGTATATCTCACGTTGACGACGGCGTCCGCCCCATAGCGTGCCGCGTCCTCCATCATTCTGGCGGTGGCAATCTCGCGGGCGTTGTTGAGCATATCCGTGTAAGCCTTGATCTCGCCGCCCACCAGCGTTCTGAAGGAGGCGCCGATATCAGATCCGATATGCTTTGTCATTACAACGCTCCCTCTTACGATAGAAAGCGTCTGGAGCTTCTGACCCGAAATGTAATCCGTATTGACAACAACCATTTGTCATTCCCCTTTTGATTTTCGTTAATATTTTCACAAGAAGCACCGAAAGACATCGGTTGCTAATAATTATACCATATGTTATCCCGTTTTGCAATTATTTTTTGTCATAATTTTGTCATCATTTTATATAAATTGACATTTACATATTTTAATGCTATAATACTATGTGCAATTATGTGATTAATTATCCCTCTTCGACCGAAAACACAACGTGAAACGCGGGAAGGAGAATGCGTCATGAAAAACAAAGCTGTCATCTTCGATCTGGACGGCACACTCTGGAGCACATCCTCTCAGATAGTCCCGGCTTGGAACCAGGTGCTTGCCCGCAAGGGGCTTCCGTCCGTCACGGTGGAGCAGATGAATTCATTCATGGGGAAAACGCCCGACATGATAGCCGCCATGATGCTGCCGGATATGGAGCATGAAAAGGCCATGCGCGTCTTTGCCGAATGCTGCGTGGAGGAAAACACGTACCTGGCGGCGCATGGAGGTCTGCTTTATCCCGGATTGGCGGACACGCTGGCCGGACTGGGGCGGGAATTCCTTCTCGCCGTGGTGAGCAACTGCGCGACAGATTATCTCGACATATTTCTCGACTACCACGGCCTGCGGAACTACTTCGACGATCACGAATGCTACGGAGGGACGGGACTGCCCAAGTCGCAGAACATCCGTCTGGTCATGGAGAGAAATCACCTGGCGTCCGCCGTCTATGTGGGCGACACCGAGCTTGACCGCGCAGCGGCCGAGAAGGCCGGCGTTCCGTTCATCTGGGCGGCATACGGCTTCGGCAGGGAGATTTCCGCCGCCGCCGTCATCCATTCCGTCACAGAGCTTCCCCGGGTGGTCAGAAGGGTGTTATGAGCCGCGCATTATCAAAAATCCACCCAAAAAGCGCAAGTTTCAACGGCAAAGCTATTGCATCCTGCGTTTTTTTATAGTATAATATAAAGAAATACCCATAAAAAAATCGGGAGGATGGATCACAGCTATGAACCATACGGAAAAAATGAATGTCGCCGTCATTTTCGGCGGAAAGTCTTCGGAGCACGAGGTTTCAAGGGTTTCGGTCACCATGGTGCTCGACAACATTGACAGAGAAAAGTACAACGTATATATGATCGGCATCACCAAGAGCGGAAACTGGTATCTTTATGAGGGAGCCGTCGATCAGATCGCCGGCGGCCAATGGGAAACATCCGGCAAGACCACGCAGGCCTTCATTGTCCCCGACGCCGCGCTGCACGGCATGATCGTCATGCGGGAAGGCGGCGCGGAAAAACTGCGCCTTGACGCCGTATTTCCTGTCATGCACGGCAAGAACGGCGAGGACGGCACCATTCAGGGGCTTTGCGCGCTGGCGCAGATTCCCTGCGTCGGCTGCGACGCGGCTTCCTCCGCGGTCTGTCTTGACAAGGCCCTCACCAACACCATTCTGGATTACGCGGGCATCCCGCAGGCGAAATTCATCTGGTTCTTCGCCCCCTATTTTGAGAAGCATATGGACAGAATACTCGACCAGATAGAGGACGAGCTGGGCTATCCCTGCTTCGTCAAGCCGGCCAACGCCGGTTCCTCCGTCGGCATCAGCAAATGCGACCGGCGCGGCGACGTCATCGACGCGGTGCGCTTCGCGGCGGAGCATGACCGCAAGATCGTGGTAGAAGAAAACATTTCCGGTCAGGAGGTCGAAGTCGCCGTTCTCGGCAACGACGAGCCGATTGCTTCTGTGGTGGGCGAAATCATTCCCGCCGCCGAATGGTACGATTACGACGCCAAGTACAACGACGAAGACAGCAAGCTGATCATTCCCGCCCGTCTGGACGAGGAAACCTCCGCCCTTGTCCGCAAGAGGGCGATTCAGGCTTACAAGATGCTTGGCTGCTCAGGTCTGGCGAGAGTGGACTTCCTTGTACGCAAGAGCGACGGCCAGCCCATGCTCAACGAGCCCAACACCCTCCCCGGCTTCACCGAGATCAGTATGTATCCCAAGCTGTTCGAGGCTTCGGGAATCGGCAAGACCGAGCTGATCGACAGACTCATTGCCCTTGCGGTCGAACGCAGCGAAAACAGCCTGTAAGCCTATGGAATACACCATTAAAATCCACACGGCCATCCGTTCGGACGACTACGACGACACCATTGAAGTCAGCTATCCCTGCGCCTATTCCTGCGACAACGGCGTACACCGGCTCAAATACACCGATGAGGAAGCCGGCTTCACAGTCGTCAAGATTCTGCCCGACGGCCGCATTGAAATCCGCCGGCGCCATTCCTTCACCATTATTCTGCAGGACGGTTTTCCTCACAGCGTCGACTGCGAAACTCCCTACGGCAGCATTCCCATGCAATTCACGCTCCGGAGCGCGTCGCATTCGCTCAGCGAGGAGGGCGGAATGCTGGAATACACAGCGCAGGTGCATATAGACGGTCAGCCGCAGACCAACACGGTGACAATGCTGCTGATACCCGAAGAAAGGAACGATCAGACACAATGACCAATTCAATTCAAGTAATACACGCCGAGATAAAGGAAATCATTCTCGCGGCGATGGGCAGAGCGGTTGCGGACGAAGCGATCCCCGCCGTTCCCGCTCCCGCCTTTTCGATAGAAACCCCCGCCGATCCGTCCTTCGGCGACTTTGCCACCAATGCCGCGATGGTTTCCGCCAAGGCGTTCCGTATGCCGCCCCGCAAGATTGCCGAAATCATCCGCGAGCGAATGGACTTCACAGGCACGCTCATCGAGCGGGCGGAGGTCGCCGGCCCCGGCTTCATCAATTTCTTCGTCAGCCGCCGTTATTTCAGCGAGGTGCTTCTCGGCATTCATCAGGACGGAGCCGACTACGGCAAATCCGACTTCGGCAAGGGCAAGCGCGTGCTGGTGGAATTCGTTTCCGCCAATCCGACGGGGCCGATGCATATCGGCAATTCCCGCGGCGGCGCGCTCGGCGACTGCCTTGCCGCCGTGCTGGAATACGCCGGCTACTACGTGGAGCGCGAATTCTACATTAACGACGCGGGCAACCAGATTCAGAAATTCGCCCTTTCGCTGGATATCCGCTACCAGCAGCTTTTCAGGGGCGAGGACGCGGTGGAACTGCCGGAGGATTCCTACCACGGAGCCGATATCACCGAGCTTGCCAGGGAATTTGCCGGGATTCACGGCGACAGCTTCCTCGACAAGCCGGAAGACGACCGCCGCAAGGCGCTGGTCGATTACGCCCTTCCCAAAAACATCGCCAGAATGAAGGCCGACATAGCCAAGTACCGCATTACCTATGACACATGGTTCCTGGAAAGCTCCCTCCACAATGACGGGGAGGTGCGTGAGGTCATCGACATTCTCACCGGAAAGGGACTGACCTACGAGAAGGACGGCGCGCTCTGGTACAAGGCCACCGAATTCGGCAGCGAGAAGGACGAGGTGCTGATCCGCGCCAACGGCAATCCCACCTACTTCGCGGCCGATATCGCCTATCACCGCAACAAATTTGAAAAGCGCGGATTTGACGTCTGCATCGACGTCTGGGGCGCGGATCATCACGGTCATGTCGCCCGCATGAAGGGCGCAATGGACGCGCTGGGGCTGGACGGCTCAAAGCTGCACGTCGTTCTGATGCAGCTTGTCCGACTGATGGACAACGGCGTTCTGGTCGTAGTCAGCAAGCGCACCGGCAAGGCCATTCAGCTTGCCGACCTTCTGGACGAGATATCGGTTGACGCGGCGAGATTTATCTTCAATATGCGCGAAGCCAACACCGCGATGGACTTCGACATGGGACTGGCCGTGCGCGAGGATTCGCAGAATCCCGTCTACTACGTGCAGTACGCCCACGCCAGGATCTGCTCGATCTTCCGCCGCGAGGAAGCCGCAAAATTTGATCCCGGCGCGGTTTCTCCCGAAGCCCTTGACCTGCTGACGCATCCCTCCGAGGTGGAGCTGATACGCTATCTCTCTTCCCTGCCCAATGAGATCATCGCGGCGGCAAAGGATTACGACCCGTCCAGAATGACGCGCTATGTCATAGAGCTTGCGTCAAAATACCATAAATTCTATCACGACTGCCGCGTACTCGGCAACGAGGACGACAATCTCACCGCCGCGCGCCTGCTTCTCTGCGACTGCGTGCGTCAGGTCATTGCCAATATACTCGCCATGCTGAAGGTCACCGCGCCGGAGCAGATGCTGGCGGAAGAAAACTGACAGGGAGTGAAAAAAGATGAATGACAGAAAAGTCTGCGAACTGACGATCATGGATATCACCAAACGGATGCTCGGCTTTCATGCCCGCGAAGACATCGCGGACGCCGTCGGATTTGAGGATTACAACAGGGGTACCTGCGACGCGCTCACCGAGATGCGGGAGGACATGGAAACGCTCACGGAAGCCGAATTCATCGGAAAATACGACGAAATCAGCCTGGAAAAAGGCGATGAGCTTTTCGGGCTTGACGAGGACGACCCGCGCGCGCAGTATCTTCAGGGCTATTGCAGCATCATCGAGGACGTGCTTTCCTTCATCAATCCCGCCTACACCTACGACCAGATGACCATGCTGGAGGAAGGCATTGAATTTGACGAGGATTTTGAAGCCGCGTTCTACGGCGATCTTCCCCACTCTCACCAGGACGGCGATGATGACGACGATTGCTGCTGCGGTCATCACCACCATCACTGAGCAATCTGTTAAGAGCCTGTTCAGTATCTGCGCGTGTACGTACCGCGCCGTCAGATCTTTCGCCAGATGAAGCCAAAACCGCAGGCAATACTTTGTGTATTAACGAGGATTTTGGCAAAATATGGCGGAAAAGATGCAAGCGGG
>CADCON010000160.1 GCA_902803035.1 uncultured Ruminococcus sp. | reverse complement strand
TTGGTCGATCTCGGCAAAGGCTCTTTCGAGGAAGGACTCATAGGCTTCCTGTTCAAACGCCATCAGCTCGCCCTCAATGTCCCTGCCGATCTCTTCGAGCTTGCTGTAGAGCTTGATGAGCTTCTTTTCAAGGCGCTTTTTCTTGGAGATGAGATTATGCATTTCAACGGTATAAGGGTCATCCTTAAGAGCCAGCCAAAGGGAGATCAAAGAGGTTCCCACCGGAATCAGCCCCATCGAAATGGTGGCAATGTAGGCGGCTGGTGAATCGGGGGAAACCGTCATCTGACTCATCAGCGCGGAATGGTCAACGATTCCGTCAAACGGGTCGGCAAAAATCGTCTCTCTGGTGGAAAGTCTCAGCGCAAATGTGACAATGGCAATCACTGCGAAGACGCCGGAATAGACGTAAAGAAGCGTGCGGCTGTGATTCTTGTCCTCCTTGATTTTGTTGATCTCATGGGCAATGACGATAGGAAGGTAATTGTAACACAGCGTCGCAGAGAAGGTGAAAATGAGGGCAAGAAACAGATCCTGCATCAGAATGGTGTCGAACAGCGTGAAAAGGGTGGAATAATCGGTCATGATAAACACAAAGACCAACACTTTGCGAAAGGTAAATCCGGTGAGCAATCCCTCGCTGTTCTGCATGGCGGTTTCGGGATGCTTTTCCCTGATTTTCTCGATTTTCTCATCATATTCTGCGATTTTGCTGACAATCAGGTCAATCCGGCTCTGGATTCTTTTTGCTTCCGCAGCGCCCTTCGCGGCGACTCTCTGGATCAGGAGCGTGTGGATGCCGTGAATTTCCTTTACAAGAGCCGCTATTTCTCTTTTGGCCTGCTCGATAAATCTGTCGATGGCGTTTCCGCTGTGGGCGTCCGCGTGGGTGTAAAGCGCCATCTGTTTGGCGGTTGTTGCAAGCCCGTTCAGGATGGCTGAAAGCTTCTGCCTGATCTTCGGCTCTTCATCGTAGTCGATGGGGCGGTGAGTGGCTTTGATGCGGGTGGGTCTTTTGTTAAACATAAGAATTTACCTCCTGCTCATTGACGATTTCTTCATATCTTGATGTATCGGGATGAGTAACGTCGGGATTGATCGCCGCGATCATTTCGTCGATCTTATCCTCTCCAAGAAGGCTCAGATCGGCTTTTCCCTTTGTCAGCCCCCTGATGTACTGATAGATGCAGACCTTTGTCCTGCTTCTGACGAGGGCTTTATCGATATTGGCCATCTTGGTCAGATTCCCGATGGCTTCCAGATTTCTCGAAAGCTCAGCGCGAATTGCCGTGCGCATTCGGTAGAGATATTCTCTTTCGCTCTGCGCGTTGAAGCGGCGGCGGCGTCTCATCGACCAGGGTTCACTCGGAATGTAGCCCACGCTTCTATGAATCCTTGCCTCCGCCGCGTCGTAGTCAACCGCGTATTCGTGACATTCCATCATTAACGGCTTCAGCTTCTTTTCAAACTTTCTCCCGATCTTGTTCGAGTAAATGCCGCTGCGTCCCGTCAGCGTTTCCGCAAAAGCGTGAGCGAGATGTGCGCGATCATTGGAATTGGAAGATGAGTGAATCCGTCCTTTCCAATAGGCCAGACAACCCTGCAGTTTAAGACCGACAGTCGATACGCCGCGCCACTTTGTTTTCTCAGGCGTCTTATGACCGACAAGTCTGGTCATAACGCCTATGTCCTTGTTTTTCATACCCATTACCTCCAAAAATGAATGATTCAAACCGGCGTCGGAACACCGGATCAAATTCTGTCATTATTTAATCACAGAATCGGGAAAAATAGAATTACGGCACTGTATCAAAAAATTTCGGTCATTCATCGGGATCACACCCGTTGAGTGACCGATTTTAAATTCAGCCCTGTAATATACAAAAGCCGAAAGATGATTATGCTTAATAACAGATGAATCGTTTTTCAACTGCGGATTGTGCGGGGATGGCTGTTCAGTTCGGTAATAGAACAAGGGACGGCATTTTGGTAGAATGAAAGCGGTTGAAGGCAATTCAATCGGAAAATCTTTACAGGAGTGATCTTTATGAAAAAGACGTTTACCCTCAGAAACCTCGGACTGGCAATCCTTCTCATTGCTGTTCTTGCCTGTCTGACAGGCTGCCAGAATGACACCCCCAGACATCTTGCGATTGTCTATGCCGCTACGGAAAACAATCCTGTTCCTGCTGCCGGAGGACAGCTCTATGAGGCAATCTCGGAAACGACCAACAATTTCGGTTCCACTATGTCAATCTTTGTCGCCGACAGCTCTAACTTCCGCTCGTTTCATTATGAATTTGACAAGCCGTCGATGAATGTGTCCGATTCCCGCGAAGCTGTCATCAAGAAGAATTACACGAGTATGGCGTTCAAAGCACTCAGCGAGGCGGAGGCGCAGGCGGATGAGGTGGATCTGCTCGGCACCGTCTCACAGGCCGCCCGCCAGCTTCGCTCCGACAAGAAGGAGACGGAGAAAACAGAGATGATTGTCATCGCTTCCGGACTCAGCACCGTTTCTCCGCTCGACTTTACCAAAGGCTACCTTTTCTGTACGCCGGATGAGGTCGTGGAAAGAGTCAGGAGCAAGAATGCGCTCCCGGATTTGTCCTTTTTGGACAGTGTTGTCCTTCTGGGCGTAGGAGACGTGACAGCACCGCAGGAGAAGCTCTCGGCTCATCAGGTAAAAAACCTGAAGGCCATCTGGAAGGCCATCTTTGAAGCAGCCGGGTGCAGCCATGTGACATTCGCCCCTGATCTCACCGAAAACAGTCAGAAGCAACACACTTACTCAGTCAAAACCGTGGATGTTGGTATTGATCCGGATCCGGATCTGACAAAGGTGAATTACATTGGCAGCCTGGAATTCAAGGCCTTTAAGACGGAATTTGTTACGGAGCCGGAGGAAATCAAAACGATTCTGCATCCCTACGCCGAGTATCTCAAAAGACATGAAACAAAGCGGGTCTTGCTCGCGGGCATGACGGATCACTACGGAAACAACGATACCGGCAATATGATGTTCAGCATGAAAAGAGCTGCCGCAGTCCGTCAGGTATTGGTGGATGAATTCAATATCAATCCCGATCAGATCGTGATCTGCGGACTGGGCTACACCGACCACCCCTGGCGGTTCAGAGATGAGGACGGTAATGAGCTTCACAGCGCAAACCGCGCCACCATCATTGTGGACGCCGATTCGGAACCTGCCCGGCTTTTCCTGCGCATCGGCGTTCATGAGTAAATCGAAAATAAAAACCCCGAGTGCGGGGAGCGGCATGGCTGCCCGCACTCGGGAATGAAGAAAGGAGCGATGAAGATGAATCAATTCCGGTTCAGTTCGGATCATTTTGACTTTGACCGGGATGACGGGGTTCTCGGCAGTTCAGACACAAGATTGGGGACAAACAGCGGTAGAAGGATCAGATACATGACCTCCGGCAGGAGGGGCGGCATTCCCTCCTATGTGATTTTTATCATTCTGGTCATAGTCCTCATTGCCCTCAGTATCGCGGTCAGATGTCTGCCGCAGTTGGGTTAATGTGAAAGGAGAAAAAACATGGGAAATATCAGTGCAAAAATCAGGGAAGGGTTTACGGACTTTAAGGACAGTCTGGACGAAAAGGCATTTGCGGCGGTGCAGGGAACGCCGGGGAAAATCGCCTCGGTGGGATTGAAGGGCGCAAAGGTCGCTCTCGACGGCTACGGCATGATCACCGGCAACGACACCAACGCCGCGTCCGCCGCGCTGAATGCATCATCCCGGCATTTAGACATGATCCGCGGCAAGGATATCGACCTCGAAAGCGAAACCAACATGGCACAGATAGAAGCCATGCACGGCGGCGAGCTGGTACCTCCGGCGGTGGGGCTGCTGCAGGACGTCAAGGAGCTGAGCGATGAATTCAGCCGCGAGCCGGACGTGGTTCCCGAAGCGGACAGCGTTCCTTCCCCCGAACCTGTCTGCCCCGACGTGCCTTCCATGGGCATGGAGCAGTGGATGGCGCGGGCGGAGGAAGCGTCGGCGGCGGAAGCCGCCTTTGTCGATGAAGGCGTTTCCGCCATGACAGACGCCTCGGACAGCGCGGCGCAGGCATGGAGCGATTACGGGGATGTTTACGCCGGCGCGGTCAGTTCCTTTGAAGCGGGTGAAAGCGGCGACTGCGCCGATGCTTCCCCCGCAGCGGACGCGGGAACAGATGCGGACGCGGGAACAGATGCGGGTGCCGACGCGTCCGCTGACGCGGACTGAAAGGAGGAAACCCAATTGACAATCTTTACAAGAAAAGCGCTCAACGGCAGCGTGGTCGAGCGCAACCTTCCGCCTGCCGTGCGGGATGTTTCCCTCGGAACCATTCGCGGCTCATGCGGCCGTGTTCCCTGCGCGCTTTCCGTGGCGCAGCTTGTCAGGCGGAACGCCTTCTTCCTTGGCGGACCGAGAAGCGGCAAAAGCAACGCCATCAAGCTGGCAACAGAAAAGCTTCTCGCCCAGTTGCAGCCGGATGATTTTGCCATTATCTTTGACCCCCGCGGGGATTATCTCAAAGAATTCTACTCCGCAGAACGCGGCGATCTGGTTCTCAGCACGCTTTCGCGCCACAGGCATATCACCGAGAGCTGGAATGTGTGGGAGGAAATTCTTTCGGCGGACGCATACAGGAGAGAGATGTTTATCAGAGAAATCGTCAGCCGTCTTGTCAAGGCGGACGATCCCAGACATCAGTTCTTTGTGGACGGCGCGAGAAACATCTTTTGCGGCGTGATGGAATCGGCGCGGAACCAACGGGTGAGCCTCACCAATGCGCGTCTCCGGCAGGTTCTCTGTTCGTCTGTGTCCGCGACAGGAGAGCGGGATCCCCTGCTTGTCTTTGACAGCCGATCCGAATATGCCTATGTGAACGAATACTTTACCCGCCCGAACTGGAACGCCGGATCGGATTTCAGGTCATTCGCCAAAAACGCCACCGAGAAGCACTTTATCGGCAGCGCGTTCGGCGGCACGGGGCATTTCTCCATGTGCCGGTTTGTCAGGGAGGGGAAGGGGCGCGTTCTCTTTCTCGAGTACGACGCGGGTACGAGCGAAGCACTTGCCACGCTGATCGGATTGCTGATCGACCTCGCCATGCTCACCATGATGGAGAACCGCCAGTCGGCGGGGCGCGGCTATTTCATCCTTGATGAACTGCCGCTGATCGAATGCAATGAGATCGAGAGGGCGTGCAATTTCATGGGCGGTCAGAGAGGCTGCGTGCTGGCAGCCGCGCAGAGCCACAGCGGCATGTATGCACGATACGGGGAGTATCAAGCTAATTCCATCATAGCTTCCTTTGCGTCGGTCTTTTTCTTCCAGTGCGGCGACGTGGTCAGCCGGGAATATATCAAAAAGCTGTGCGGCGTCGCTGAGGTGGAGACGCTCAGCTCGTCGGGGTATTTCATCCGCACGCAGACCGCCACACAATCCATCGTGGATGACAACGCGCTGAACGGTTTGCGGGTAGGTCAGGCCATTGTGCGTATGCCGGAGGGAAACGGCTTTGCCCCGCCGTTTGTCTTTCAGTTTGACGAATACAGATGAAAGGATGATGCAATATGGCAGGATTTCTCTCACTTTTTTCCAAGGACAGGGCAATCAGGGAAATGGTGGACAGCCGCAACGCTATGGCGAGGAATGTCATTGACGATCCTTCACACGGGATTTACGATGTGATGATCCGTCCGCAGAGCACGCTCATCGCGGGCGGCGATTCCCGCTGCCGCATGGCGGTGGCAATGGCGCTGCTCAAGGCATATGCCGACGCGCTGCCGGTCATTTACATTCACAGCGGAGGCGAGCTGGCTGACCGTCTGAATCAGTCCGCCTTTGCGGTGCGGAAGGGCGGATTGGTCACGCTGCCGCCCGACCCCATCGGGTGCTATCCGAACAAGAGAGAGGCGGTCTTTGCAATCGAGCAGTTTGCCGTGCATTACGGCGCGCCGCTCAGCGGCAAGGCGCTGGACTGCCTGGCATTTATGGTGGACGCGCTGACGAAATTCGGCGAGCCGCTCACCGTCGCCAATCTTGATGAATTGTTCTCCCAGCCGCCCGCGAAGGTTCTCTTTGCCCTGTTCGGGCAGGGGCTTCTCTCACAGGATGAATTTGACGCGGAAACCGAGCGCTTTCAGCTTTTCATTGACGATTACGCCGGCGCAAAACGGGTTGTTTCTCTGATGGCGTCGCTCTTCCCGCGGGACGCAGCAGGCGGCAGCGGGGTGTTTGTCAACGATCTGATCGAGGGCTGCCGCATTCTGTCCATTGACGGCAGCCTGCCGACCCGCAGCGCCGCGCTGACGGCGGAGGCATTGCTGGAAAACTACGCGGAAGCGCTCCGAAGGGGGAACAGACGCGCCGTCCTGCTTGTCGAAGATTTTTCCACAGGTCAGTCGGCGTTTCTCGACCGCCTTCTGACAAGCGAATCCCCACGGCTGACCAAAATCATCCTCTGCGACAGCTTCAGCAGGCTGGGCAGAAGAGGCGACGACCGGAACGCCGTCTGGAACAGCGCACCCAACCGGATCATCTTCCGGCACAGCGACGCGGACGAGCTTTCCGCGCTGCTGGGGAGCTACACGAAGCAGACGGTTTCCGCCCACTTCGGCGAGAGCGTGTCCGCCTTCGGACTCTTCCCGACCAAGGACACGCGGGTGGGCGTCGCGCCGCAGCCGGGCGTGCGGCGGGTGCTGCCGGAGGAGATACGCGCACTTGGCGACGGCGAGTGTTTTATACAGGTGCGTTCCCTGCCGGAGATCATCAAGACCTGTGTGTATTTTTAGAATTTTTTAACCATCGAATCGGAGAAAAACATACAAGGAGGCATTTGGAAAATGGTCAAAAGACAATGGATTCTCATCGGCATTGCGGCGGGAGTGGGGCTGCTGCTCGGCGGCGGGCTGGCGGCGGGGATGGCGGGCGACAGCCGGTATTCCGTGTGCGACGTCCTCTCCCTGCTGCTGTTTTCGCCGGTGTACGGCGTGGGGCTGGTGTATTCACTGGGCATGATGTTCCGCCTGATCGGGGGACTGCTGGAAAAGCTGGGCATGGCGTTTCTCTACCGGTTTTCCTTTTCGTCGGGCTGCGGGCTGGGCGGCTGCGCCGACTGGCTGTTCCGCGTCCTGATCATTCTCTTCCTGTTCGGCTTCATCATCAGCGTGATCTGGATCGCCGGTCTGTTTTCGGCTGCCAAAAGGCTCTACGACGCCGAAATGACCGACCGTCAGATCATGTCGCTATAGCAAAAAGCAAAAATGCCCCGTCTGCGCGATGGATTTTACCGTAATACGCAGACGGGGATTTTTTATGATATTTTTTTTGGGAAAGTGTTTTACTCCAATAGACGTGCCAAAGCATCCACCAAGCTGTCCCTGTCCAACTCACGAAGCGCGTCAACCATACCGGCGTCTTCTTCGTCAGCTTGTTCGGCAATCAGCTCGATCACTTTTTGAAGCTGTTCGTCGGTCATGGACGCAAGCATTGTGCGGACAGATGGGGGCTGCTGTGACTGTTGTTCTTCTGCCAATGCTTTAGCTTTGCGCAGTCTGTTCAACACATCATTGGCGAAATAAGACAATGATTCCTTTGCTTCAAGCATGGCGATCGCCCTGTTCCAGATTTCCAATGCACCCGCCGCGTCATGGAACCCGGTGATCAGCAGAATACCCTTGTTAAGCATGGCATTGGGCAAATCTCCGACCTCATACAGCTTTCCTTGCCTGTCCAGCTCTTCCCTGATGCCGATGCACCTGCCGAAATCCGCCAGCGCTTCGTCATGGTTGCCCAAATCATCATACGTCGCGCCCCGGTTCAGGTAAGCGGAGGCAAGGTCATTGCGGTCATACAGTTTCCCCTGCCCGTCCAGCTCTTCCATGATGCCGATGCACCTATCGTAATCTGCCAGCGCTTCGGCATATCTGCCTGTATTGTTATATGTCAGGCCCCGGTTGTTGTAAGCCTTGGCAAGGTCATTGCGGTCATACAGTTTCCCCTGCCTGTCCAGCTCTTCCATGATGTCGATGCACTTGTCGTAATCTGCCAGCG
>CADCON010000159.1 GCA_902803035.1 uncultured Ruminococcus sp. | reverse complement strand
GTGCAGAGGCTGCCGCGCAGTCGGATTCAATGCAACCGGCGACCTGCACGGCGCAGATCCCTGCTGCTGGAAAGAGTAATATGACGCCATGAGTAATAACGCAAAAACAGTATTCAGAGATAAAAATCTTCAGAAAGCCGTCGGGCCGGAAAAACTCGACGGCTTTCTGAAAGTAACCGGTTTTGCCCCGTGGTTTGTTCTGCTGGCGGCAGCCCTTGTGCTGGCCGCTGTTTTCGTGTGGGTATTCTTCGGAAAGATCCAGACCACAATCACCGGCGCCGGGTATTGCGAGAACGGTGTGATGCGGTGCTATGTCGCGCAGAGCGAGCTTGGAGAAATCACCAAAGAAACCGCCGTGAAGATCGAAGACGTTCCGGGAGAGGTAACGGGAATCGATACCAGTCTGCACAACGCTTCCGAATTGCCCAACGAGCTTTTGTTCCTGCTGCCCGACGAGCGATGGTACAGCACGGTAGAGATCAAATGTCCTTTGAAGGACGGCCTGTACACCGTGACCTTCTATCAGAGTGAGATAGCGCCGTCATCCTTTCTGACACAGGGGACTGATCCGATGAAAAAGAAGATTCGTGCCCCGAAGAAAGGCGGCGTAGCCAGCGTACCGGTTGTCATGCAGATGGAGAATATGGAGTGCGGCGCGGCCTCCCTTGCCATGGTGCTTGCCTACTATGGGAAATGGGTTCCGCTGTCGCGGCTTCGCAAGCTCTGCGGCATTTCCCGTGACGGCGGCGGGGTTTCTGGTGACCGCCATGAAGCAGCTGCTCCTTGCGCGCATCAGTTCCAAGGTAGCCATCCCCCTGCAGGCGGCGTTTATGATGAGGATTCTGTCCGCCCCCGCGGGGAAGCTGAAGGCGTTTTCCGCCGGCGATCTTGGCACAAGGGTCGGGTCCCTGTATGGAAGCCTCAAGACCTTGATGAATATGATTCTGTCGATCATGCTGACGGCTGCGTGTTCGCTGATCTGTATCATTCAGATGATTTACTATGCGCCAGCCCCGGCGTTTATCGCGTTGGCGGTTACAGCCATTCTGGTGGTGATCTATGTGCTTGTGATCCGCCTGCGCTTTACAGTCAGCCAGAACAGAATGACATACCACGCGGTGGAATCGGGCCTGACCTACGCGCTGATCGACGGAATGCAGAAAATCATTCTGTCCGGCGCGGAAAAAAGGGCATTTTCCGTTTGGGCAAGGGTTTACAGAAACTCGATCCGTTCGATCTACGACCCGCCTATGATATTAAAGGTGTTCGGGGTGCTGACGCCTGTGGTTTTGCTGATAGGGACAATGGGAATCTATCCGGTTGCCACGCGCACGGCCGTTCCCCCTTCCAGCTTCTATGCGTTTCTCTCCTCCTACGCGATACTCACCGGAGCCTTCACCATGATCAGCGCGAATGCTGTGAATTTTGCTGACGCATTACCGATCTTCCGAATGTTGAAACCGGTGATGGACTTTGCCCCGGAGATTGACGGTAAAAAGGAAGTGGTGCAGCGGTTGAGAGGGAACATCTCCCTCCAGAATATCACATTCCGCTACTCCGAAAGTATGCCGCCGGTGCTTGAAAACCTGAGCATCGAAATCCGCAGGGGCGAATATGTGGGAATCGTCGGAACGACCGGTTCGGGAAAGTCCACGATTTTCCGGCTACTTCTGGGATTTGAAAAGCCTGACCACGGAGAAATCCTTTATGACGGAAAAAAGCTGAGTTCGCTGGACGTCACCTCGCTGCGGAGGAAGATCGGTACGGTGCTGCAAAACGGAGAGGTTTTTCAGGGAACTTGTGAAAAGACAGCAAATATAAGTTTTCATGCAATTATGATTTTCTCATGTCCTTTTATCCACAGGCAAAGAAAAGGCGCAGAAACGCCTGATTTGTACTCCGCAAAAGCAAATGACAGATACATTTGTGAATGTGCCGAATGGTCTGACACGCAGGTAAAATGGCATTGCCATACCCTGCGTGTTTTTTTCTTTGATTCAAAGCCTGTCAAAACAATGCCAGAGGGATGGCGATTCTCGCTGACAATGATTTATGCTTGCATTCAACCTTACGAGGTTCATTCTGCCGCCCGTTGTGTGCGGTTATCTTCCAATGTTTGGATTGACTTTGATGCTTGGGCGTGGTAGAATGGATTTGGCAGAAGAACATTTTGCAAAGGATGTTGCGCCAGATAAAAAGAGCGTAGGAATTGAATGCATGTGTTCTGTTTTTGTCATTTCAGATAGAAAGAAGGCATTGTCATGAAAGAAAAGAAAACCAAGACTGTGGTCATAACCGGTTCGGCGAGGGGATTCGGACTGTGTCAGGCGAAGAAATTCAAGGAAGAAGGATTCAATGTTGTCATTTCCGACGTCAACGAAGCCAATCTTGCCAAGGCACTCACCGAGCTTTCCGCTATTCATCCGGAACAGACGAGGGCAGTGAGCGCGGTGTGCGATGTCACCTGTCTTCCGGATCTGGAGAATCTGTGGAGCTGCGCCGTCAGGGAATTCGGTTCCGTGGACATCTGGATCAACAACGCGGGCGTCAATTCGCCGGACAAGCCGGTGTATGAGCTGACGGATAAGGAGATTGCCTTTATTCTTGACGTGGATCTCAAGGGTACGGTATTCGGCTCCAAGGTGGCCTTTGCGGGTATGAAGGAGCAGGGATACGGTCAGATCTACAATGTGGAGGGCTACGGCTCCAATGACGCGATGATGACCGGTCTGACCATGTACGGAACGGCCAAGCGGGCGGTCACCTATTTTACCCGCAGTCTGGCGAAGGAAAGCCACGACCTGACAGGCGATCGCGTCAAAGTATGCCGCCTGACCCCCGGCATCATGATTACCGACTTCATTACCCACGCGAACGGGGATTCCACTACCATCGAGCTTCCCGAAAAGACCAAAAAGGTTTACAATATCCTCGGAGATTACCCCGAAATCATCGTTGACTATGTAGTGCCGCGAATGATCAGGAATCACAGGAATGACGGCAATATCGTCTGGCTGACCGGAAGAAGAGCCTTCTTCCGCTTCCTTACCGCCGGATTCAGAAGGCGAGATTATTTCTCTGAATCATAATCAGACGGCAGATAGGAAGGTAAGATACATCGGAAAAGACCTTGTCGCCATGCGGCATGGGAAAATCTATGATGTGATAGCGGTGGAAAAAGGCTGGTACCGTGTCATGACGGAATTGAATGAGGATTACCTTTTTCCGCCTGAGTACTTTGAGATTACGGAGGATAAAACTGCCATGCTAAAAAAGACAGAAGTAAAAGAAAAGAAAAAACATTCCAAGCTGAAAATCGCCGGTATTATTCTGCTGAGCTTGCTTTTGCTGGTCATTATCGGTTGGGGCGCGTTTTCGATTGCCATGTACGACGAAAACTTCAACCAGCGGTTTGAAACCTACGAGCCGATGTCCTTCCGTGTGGAGGACTTTGAAGGGCTGAGCCGCACCAGATATGAATTTCCCTCCGACAAGGGGCAGAAGCTCGTGGGGTACTGGTACAGCGCGGGGGAGAACCAGCGCGGCATAATCGTTATAGCCCATGGCTTCGGCGGCGGCGGACACAATTCCTACATGGATGTCGCCAATTATTTCGCGCAGCACGGGTATTATGTGTTCGCCTATGACGCCACCGGAAACGACGAGAGCGAAGGCGAGGGCGTCGGCGGCATTCCGCAGGGGCAGATTGATCTGGATTATGCCATCTCCTTCGTGGAGAAGAGCGGGAATTTCCCCCAGCTCCCCATCGGGCTTTTCGGGCATAGCTGGGGCGGCTACAGCGTCTGCAGCGTGCTGACCTTCCACCCGGAGGTCAAGGCGGTCATCGAATGCTCCGGCTGCAACGCCTCTGCCGATCTCTTTGAAGGCGGCGGAAAGCCGCAGGCGGGCGACCTGATCTACACGATGATGCCCTTCATCTATCTGCACGAGTGGATTCACTACGGCCAATACGCCTCCAACACCGCGCTGGACGGCTTTGCAGCGAGCGACGCGGCGGTCATGATGGTTCACAGCGAGGATGACGGCGTGGTGCCCATCGAATACGGGCTGGACAAGTACTATGAAAAATACAAGGACGATCCGCGCTTTGTCTTCAAGCGACTGAAGGACAAGGGACATAACTATGTCTACAACGACATGACCTATATTGATTCCTTCAACGCGGAATTTGAAAAGTGGCTCGGAACGCTGTCTTACGATTATAAGGCGGAGGAAAACAAAGAGCGGTTTAAGAAGGATAAAGCGGATTATATCCACGCCCATCTCGACAGAACCGAATGGGCCAACACTCTGAATGAAGCATTTTTCAAAGAGTTTCTGGCATTCTACGACAGGAATGTCCGCTGATGACATTCACCATACACAAAAATGCAAAAGCACATTGGCTCAGAGCGGGTCAATGTGCTTTTGTTGTCATTGATGGCGATTATTTCAAAAATAATACTTGACAAATACTAATAGGTATGTTACTATCAGTAATGTAGAAGGGGGCGATGAATTGGATCATCTGATACTCGGATTGCTTCTGTATAAAGGAAGAACGCTCTATGAATTGAAAGAAAGGATCGCGCAGGGACTGGATATGATGTACAGCGCGAGTATCGGCAGCATACAGGCCGCTATCAAAAAGCTGCTGGCTGCGGGGCTGATCACCTGTGAAGAAAGAGTGGAAAACGGCAGATGCAAAAAGGTCTACACTATCACCAACGCGGGGCGGCAGGCGTTTTCAGTGTGGAATAACGCAGATCTGGAGCCGGGAGTGGCGAGATCACCCGAATTGCTGAAAATCTATTTCATGGGATTGTCGGAGCAGGAGGGGAGAGCGGAACGCATTGAGAAGTACATTGTTTATCTGAAAGAAACGCACGCGCAGATGGAGCGGATTCTGAAGGAAGCGGAGAACTTCTCCGCGACGACATCACTATCTCCGGAAGCGACGGACGTCTTCCGTTATCAGAAGATGACGGCACAATTCAGCGCGGATATGATGCGTTTTCAGATCGAATGGTTCACGGAATTATTGAATGACATAAAGGAAGGGAAATTATAATGGAAGAATTAAGAGTCAAAGCGGAACAGAAGCGGGCGGAGGGTACGCCGGTTGTATATTACGTCAGTGGGGAAGGCAGCGAGTGCGTTGTGTTCATTCACGCGGCGTTTGCCGATCACACCCAGTTCAATTCACAGGTGAATGCCTTAGCCGGCCAATACAAGGTGATAACGCTGGACGTCATCGGCCACGGCGCATCACAGGATGTCAGCAAGGGCGACGGCATTGAAAAGATGTCACAGTATATCAAGGTGATATTGGATCAGGAAGGCGTCGGAAAAGCCCATCTGGTGGGCGTATCGCTGGGAGCGGTTGTGGTGCAGGATTTTGCCAATCAATATCCGGAGCGTCTGCAATCAATCGCCTGCTTCGGCGGCTATAACATCAATCATTTCGATGAGAAGGAGCAGAGGGATAATTCCAAAGGGCAGGCGAGAATGATGTTCAAGGCCCTATTTTCCATCAGGTGGTTCGCAAAGGCCAATAAGAAGATTTCCGCGTACACCGAGCAGGCACAGCAGGATTTTTATGAGATGAATATCCGTTTCCCAAAGAAATCCTTTATGTTCCTCAGCGGACTGGGCAAGATGGTCAACCGGCAGCAGACGCAGCCACGCACATACGGACTCATGATAGGCTGCGGGGAGCATGACATTGCGGAGGCACAGCCGATTTCCGAGCGATGGCATGAGAGCGAACCCGGCAGCAGGCTGGTCATCTTCCAAGGCGCGGGTCATCTGGTCAATATGGATGTTCCGGATGCATTCAATCAGGCGCTGACCTCCTTTATTGAAGAGAACCGATAGAAGAATCACAAAAAAAAGACCCCGTTTGCAGGAATTCTACCTTGCGAACGGGGTCAATTGATTCATAATAGGGGAGAAACGGCGGTCAGGAAAAATGAATCATTTCCGACCCGCGGAATTCTCTTCATCTTACCACTGGCTCATAAGCCAATTGTAGATGTTTCTGTAGTCGCCGGCGGAACGGTACCATGAGAAGTCGGATTCCATGCCGCGTCTTGCGATGCATTCCCACCCGAAGCGATCCTCGAAGAAGATCTGCTTGGCGTAGTTGATGACATTGAGCATGACTTCCGCGTTGTACTCATAGAAGGTAAAGCCGGTGCCGGTGTGGTCAAAGCCGTTGTAGGGCTGGACCGTATCCCTCAGACCGCCGGTTTCACGGACAATCGGAACCGTACCGTATCTCATGGCGATGAGCTGGGTCAAACCGCACGGCTCAAAGCGGGAAGGAACGAGAATCGCGTCGGCGGCAGCGTAGAGCTTGTGCGCTCTTTCATTGGAATACATGATGTTGGAGCAGACTCTGCCCTTATGCATATTCTCATACTGTCTGAAGGCGTCCTCGTATCTCTTGTCGCCGGTGCCGATGATAACGACCTGCGTGTAGTCATCCACAATGCGGTTCATGACCTGATTGACAAGGTCAAGACCCTTCTGGTCGGTAAGGCGGGAAATAATGCCGATCATGAACTTGTTGACGTCCTGATGCAGACCAAGCTCTGCCTGGAGCTTTTCCTTGTTCCAACGCTTTGCGTCGGGGAAGTTGTCCACGCCGTATCTGTCGTAGATATACCAGTCGGTGCCGGGATTGTAGACGTCGTAATCCACGCCGTTGACAATGCCGCCGAGCTTATAGGCATAATCATTCAGTACGCCGTCGAGAGCCTCGCCATATTCGGGCGTTCTGATTTCGCTGGCGTAGGTGTGGCTGACGGTAGTGACAAAGTTAGCGTACACAATGCCGCCCTTCATGATATTGGCGTCCGCGTTGAACTCAAGGCGGTCAGGGGAGAATGCGTACTCAGGAATATTGGAATGATACTTGACGGTATCGATGTTGGCTATACCCTGGAAATGGAGATTGTGAATGGTAAGGACGGTCTTTGTGCCCGCATAGAAGGGATTGCCCTCATAGACAGTGTGCAGATACACAGGAACCAGAGCCGCCTGCCAGTCGTGGCAATGAATGATGTCGGGGTGGAATCCGATAGCGCACATAGAAGCCAGAACAGCCTTTGAGAAGAAGATGAAAGGCACGATGTCGCCGGCCATATCCGTGTAGGGATTGCCTCTGCCGAAGAAGTACTCGTTATCAATGAAGTAGAATCTGACGCCGTTCCACCAGTACTCCATCAATCCGACATAATACATATGGCAGTCGCGGGTGAAGTCCATGTAGAAATGAGTGACATAGGTCATATTGTTGCGGTACTGCTCCGGAATGCAGGTATATCTTGGCAGAATCACGCGGACGTCCAGATCTCCCTGATTGGCAAGCGCGCGGGGAAGAGCGGACATAACATCGGCAAGACCTCCCGTTTTGACAAACGGATCACATTCCGAGCCTACAAACAAAATATTGCTCATATTTCGTCCTCCTAAAGTGTGTTGATTTCCAATTACTTCCGTAATCAGCTCACATTAAGATTTTATCACGTCATGCCGAATAATTCAAGGATTATTTCTTGAAAAAACGCAAAATCCAGTAAAAATCAATAGATTTTTTCTATGATTTTTTATGAGAGGGAGAATAAAAAGGCGTCTGCCTGTCAACAATACTAACGCAGGCACGAAAAAATCCTTTTTGGGATGTTTTAAAGCCGTGCGTCGGGCGGTGTCTGTTCACATCCGGCGGATAAGCAAAGCGACATTCAAGGCAAAAGTGATAAATACAGGTGGTGCGTAGCAAGTCACGGCTCCGCCATTCAGGATTTACGCTTCAATGGTGATCCCAAAAAGGATCGTCCGAAAATCTGCCGGGCAATCTCGCCGCGCTGTTCCCGGATGTGATTGTGTACATATTTTTGACCGGACAGGCACGGGAAGGAGGAAAACGGAATATGATAGAATGAACAGCCGAAAGAATGAGGAGGATGATGGCCAATGAGCCTGCTAATCATGCTTTCAGACGCGCTGAAGGGATTGTATAGTCTGTTCCTCAGCGTTTCTTCCATATCGGGATTTCCTCCCAGGATGTCTCCGGCGGAGGAGCGGAAATACATAGAACTTCTGGCGCAGGGAGACGTCACCGCACGAAAAAAGCTGATCGAGCATAATCTGCGGCTCGTGGCTCATGTCAGCCAGAAGTACAGCGCATCGGTTCCGGATCCGGACGATCTGATTTCGATCGGCACCATCGGGCTGATCAAGGCGGTTGATACCTTCCGCGCCGACAAAGGCTCCAAATTCTCGTCCTACGCGGCGACCTGCATTCAGAATGAGATACTCATGTACCTTCGCAGCAGCAAGAAAAGCGCGCTTGATATCTCTGTCAATGAGCCGATTGACGTTGACCGCAACGGGAATGTGCTTACCCTCATGGATATCATCGCCGTAGACGATACGATTTCGGACGATATCGACACCGCCATGAAGTGCCAGAAAATCAGGAAAATCATCAAAGAAGGGCTGGACGATACCGAACGCAGGATTATCATCCAGCGTTACGGACTGGACGGAAGAAAACCCCTGACCCAGCGGGAAATTGCCGCGGAACTGCATATTTCCCGTTCATATGTGAGCCGCATAGAGAAAAGCATTCTCGAGAAGATCAGGAGAGTGCTTTAGCGAGAGCTTGGTTCCCGTGTCCGCAACGCCTGATTCAACGAAGCAGACGAACAATGTCGCCAAGGCCGCCGGCAAGATAATCAATATAAGGGGAAATGATATCGTCGGGCGGGGTGAGATCAGGAACCATCACTGTAAAGCAGCCCGCCGTACTGGCGGAAATGATTCCGGCGGGCGAATCCTCCACAGCGATGCACTTTTCCGGCGGCAATCCGATAGCGTCGGCGGCCGCCAGATAAATATCCGGCGCGGGCTTGCTTCTTGCGATATCCGCGCCGCTGATCACGGTGTCAAAAAGGCTGAAAAGACCGTGCGGTTCCAGATAATGTCTTGCCCTTTTCACCGGCGAAGCGGTGGCGACGGCCGTTTTATACCCTTTGTCGTGAAGAAGCTGTATAATCTCAGTCGCGCCGGGCTTTAATTCGACGCCATTTTCGTCAATGAATGCCGCCATACGTTTCCTTCTTAGTTCACGGATAGCGAAGTAATCAGCATTTTCGCCAAACCATTCCCGGAATTTCGGAATAGCGGTTTCGGGGGAATTGCTTCTCAGGCTGAGGGCCTGCTCATAGCTGAGGGAAAAACCGAATGCCGCGCACGCTTCCCGCCAGAATCTCAGGTAGAGCTTTTCGGTGTCCACCAGCACCCCGTCCATGTCAAATATGGCTCCTTCAAAGGAAATGCGGTCTTCCATCAATATCACGTCCTTATGATCCTTTTCCTTCATTTTATTACGGAATGACGGATGTGTCAAGGAGCAAAAAGCCCTTTCCGAAGCGGGAAAACCGCAGGGAAAGGGCAATATTCTGATTAAAAAATGCAAAGGTGTCTGCATTCAACCGTGGTTTAGCAATGACTCAGATGTTGAAGTCATTCAGATCGGGATTCACATTAAACGGATCGCTGTCGGAGAAGACAATCGGCGCGGGGCTTTTTCCTGTGCCGTTATTTCTTTCGGGACGGACGTCTGGCAGTGGCGGATTATTCGCCGGACGTGCGGAGCTGCCGCCTCTCTGATGCCGGTTGAAGGAACGACTTTTTTCCGGCTGCGGAGAAGCCGGAGGGGTTGTGCCTTCCGCCTGCTGAGGAAGCGGTCTTTCTTCGGGTCTTCCGGAAGTACGCGGGTGCCGGTTGAAGCCGCCGCGTCCGCCATTCTGCCTTGGCGCGGCGGGGGACGAGGCGCGGTTGTTCTGCGGCGCGGGATTCATTCCGGTATTCCGGCGGGGAGCCGGAGCGCGTCTGCGTTCGCCGGAAGGTTCTCTCCCGGATTCGGCGGCGGGCGCGGGAATAACGGATCTGACCGCGAATGCCACTGTCAGGTAGCTCAGCACCAGCATTCCGAAGAACATAACGAGATGCTTGGTGATGTAATCCGAATCGCCCACACGGTATTCACCGAGAACGCCAAGCAGAATGGACACCAGAATCACAGGAATGGAGATAATATGGAATTTGCCGAATCCCTTCTTTCTGGCAGTGATGACCATGAAATAAACCAGGATGGTGATACAGCAGAGAATCCCGATAATCTGGGAAATCTTGATAAAGTTGTTCATTCCGAGCTTGAGCGGATCGGCGCGCATACTGTCCATGACAACCTGATTGGTTCCATGGAGCGCGAGCATGATAAGCGCGGCTTTACCTGAAGATTTGTATTTTTTGAGCGTATAGAAGAAGAAACACAGACAGGTCAGAAAGACAAGCATTTCGCAGATGCCGTCCAGCTCAAATACCGCCAGATTGTAGACATTCTGACTGCTGTCATAGACTGTGAAGAGCCTGAACTTCACCGGATATCCGATTTCCGCCGTTGTGAAGCGGGTAGCGAATCTGCCTATGGCGATGGCAATGGAACCGCCTGTCGCCACGCAATCCATCAGCGCGCCGGTTTCACCGCCCCCGAAGAAGCGACATACAATCAGGACGGCCAGCGCGACACCGGCGATCACTCCGTAAAGACCAAATCCCCCGTTTGTCAGGCTGAAGAAATCCTGCACGCTGTCAATGCTTTCGTAGGAGAACATACAGTAATTGATCCTGCCCGCCAGCAGACCGAGAGGAACGGCAAATGTGACAGCCGCGAAGATATCCGAGACAGGCTTATTCTGGCATTTCCTGAGAATGCAGCTAACGGTAATGCCGACAGCGCAGGCAACCGCCGCGAAAAACGCAAACCAGCTTATAACCATGCCGTTATAAACCAGCATCAATTGATTTTCCAATTTCCTAAACCTCCCTGAGATTTACTCTGCGGAAGCAAAATAGATGATATCGCTCATATCTCTCTGAACGCCCTTGTAGGCAATTTCATTATACACCTTACCTTCAAAGAGGAGCGTGCCGGTCTGACCGCCGTCAAAATTGTAAGCGGTAAT
>CADCON010000158.1 GCA_902803035.1 uncultured Ruminococcus sp. | reverse complement strand
CTGCGTCAGCTCGACCAATTCGCCGTTCTTGCTGAGGGTGCGGTTGCGGAGATTGAGGACGAAGCTGCCGGAGCGGAGTTCCTCGCGGAAGGAGCTGTCATTTTTGCCGCTCAGGCTGACGCGGCGGTGAAGGGCGTCAACTCTTGCCATCAGCTCGCTGGGGCTGAAGGGCTTGGTGATGTAATCGTCCGCGCCGTTCATCAGGCCGTTGACCTTGTCCATTTCCTGCGACTTGGCGGTGAGCATGATAATGCCGAGATTGCTGTTGCGCCTGCGAAGCTCGCGGCAGACGGCAATGCCGTCCATACCGGGCATCATGACGTCAAGAAGGGCGATGTCAAAATCGCCGTCCGCCTTGTCATACGCCTCGACAGCGGCGGCACCGTTGTCCACATCATACACGTCATAGCCGGAGCGTCTGAGATTGATGACGACAAATTCTCTGATGGCGTCCTCGTCTTCTGCTACAAGAATTTTTTTCAAATGAGATCGTCCTTTCGGTGAAATAATGAATGCGGAATACGTCTGCAAGAGCCGGCAATCAGCTCAGCATGGAGAAGGAAGACTGAATGGTCTTGCGATCGACAAGCGTCTGTTCGCTGGAGAAGACGGCGGCGTACACCGCCTCGTCCGTGACATTCAGTTCAACGGTGAAGGCGGGATCATGGGCGTCGTTTTTCCATTCCTCCGGGGTAAAGACCTTGATGCGGAAAAGCTCCTCGCTGAAAGCGAAGCGGTCCTTCTGATAGCGGTAGAAATAGAGGACGCGGTTCTTTTCGTCCAGACGGCAGGTGACCTTGCGGTCCCAGGCGGACTGCCACGTTACGCCATATCCCTCGGAGAGATTGACGATATTCTTTTTCTTCTGCATGAAGGTATAGCCGGACGCGCCGAAATCCGCGCCGTACCAGAGCGTGAGATACATGGGGCTGTCGGAGGAGGCGTCGTAACCGGGCAGGAATTCGGTCACGGGGATATCCACGACCCCGTCGGAATCAATATCGCGCGAGGTGATATTGACATTGCGGGCGGTGACGGTGACCGCCTGTTCCTCGGCGTTGAAGAAGGGGGCTTCCAGATCGCCGGTCTGACTGTTCCAGTAGATATACTCGGTGATCATGGTGGAATTATCCTTGTAGCCGTCGAGGGCGACGCCGACAATCTTGTCGTCCGTGAGCCGGACGACCTTGGCGTCGGCATAGGAAAGCACGTGACCGTCGAGCGGCGCGGTATCGGTGACGCTCATGGTATAGGCGTCGTCCACGCCGCGGTGGCATTCAATGAGCTTGGCGGTAGCGGAGACCTCGGAAAGATTGAGGTAGGAAGCGATGATTTCGGCGGAGCCGTCGCCGTCGAAATCGCATATCTGCATATCGGTGTAAGCGACGGAGATATTGGAGCCCTTGGACTCGGAATACTCCTTGACGTCGATACCGGTGAGGACGTTGTCCTGCATACAGTAAGCGGAGATGATATTCAGCCCGCTGCTGTAGATGGTCCAGCCGACAATAATTTCATTGACGCCGTCGCAATTGACGTCGCCGAAGAGGACGCGGTCGATTTCGCCGCCCTCGCCCTCCTTTTTGGAAACGAACTGCCATTCGCCGTCATTCTGGCTGAGAACGGCGAGGGAAATAGGCTTGGTTTCGTCCTGCCGGAAAAAGACCAGCGCGTCATTTCTGCCGTCGCCGGTGAGATCCACCCGGACGATAGCGGAGCGGTAACTGCCGCTCTTGGGGAATTTCATTGTGAAGCTGCCCAGGCTGCGGGTCAGCTCCTCCTGAATTTTCCGTTCCTCGCCGGCGGGATAAGGCGGGCGCATAAGCTGCCGGTCGCCGTTGAAGAGATGCGAGCTGCAGCCGCACAGGAGCAGCGCGGCGAGGGAAGCCGCGAGGATTTTCATCAAAGAAGGGATCCGCATGACCGGATAGCAACCCCCTGTCGTATGTAATGCTGATGGTCAGCCGAAGACGCCGCCAACAGCTAAAAAACATTATATCATAGGAAAACGGAAATTTCCAGAACTAGTCGTAAATTTTTTGGCAAAATAATTTCCCGGCGCGTTTTCCGGAGGGAAAGGAGAACGTGCCGGGAAAAAACGACAGGAGGGTCGTGTGAACGTCCGGGAATTGCCGCGTGAAAAAAGGGGGGGGAAGAAGCGTTTCGCGCGGGGAATCAGACCATGAAATAGTACAGCCCGAAGAAGACGGCGACAATGACTTCAATAGGCTTGATGGCCTTGACCTTGACGAGAAGGAGGTTAATGACGATATGAAGCACCACGCCGAGCGCGATGCCGTCGATGATGGAGGAGGTGAAGGGGATAAGAATCATCGTAACGATAGCGGGAATGCTCTCGCCGAGGTCAGAGAAATCGACGTCCTTGACCGAGCCGAGCATAGTCGCGCCTATGTAGACCATCACGCAGGCGGTCACCGCGGAGGGAATGATGGTGGCGACCGGCACGAAGAAAGCGGCGAGCAGGAAGAGAATGCCGGTTGTGACGGAGGTGAGACCGGACTTGCCCTGGGCGCAGATGCCGGCGGCGGATTCAGGGGCGACGGAGACCATGGGCGCGCCGATGAGCGAACCGATGATAGTAGCGGAGGAATTGGAAGCGAGGGTAGTTTTCAGCCCGCCGAAATTGCCGCCGTCGTCGAGCTGACCGTTGTTTTTGGCGATAGCGTAGACCACGCCGACCGATTCGGTGGTATTGAAGAGGGCGCACACCATAATGCCGACGACGATGACGAGAATGCCCCTGACGTCGAGGGTCATATTCTTGAATAAGGTAAGCGCGCCGTCGGTGACGTTCTTGAGGAACGCCTCGCCGTACCATTTGCCGAAGCCCGTGTTGATACCGCCGAGCTTGGGAAAGAGGGATTTCCGGTCGAGAAGCCCCAGCCAGATACCGCCGCCGTAATAGAGAAGGCCGGAAGCGATGAGTCCGAGAAGCGGGGGAAGGGGCAGGCCGACGCGCTTGAAGACGGCGATGCAGATGAGGCCGCCGAACATGACCATAATGGTGAAGAACTGCATATCATAATGCGACAGCTCCGCGATTTTCCAGCTACCGCCCTCGCCGCCGGAGAGGAAACCGGAATTCCGCAGCCCGATCATAGCGATATAAAGGCCGAGGCCGGCGGAGATGCCGTTCTTCATGCCGCCTGAGAGGGCGGAGAAGAGCTTGCCGCCCAGACCGGTGAGCGCGAGAAGCAGGTAAATGACGCCGCCGAAGAAGACCATGGCGAGTGCCTGATGATAAGTGTAATGGAGGTCGGTGAGAAGCGTCGCGCCGAAGAAGGCGGTCAGACCGACGCTGGGACCGAGGACGAAGGGCTGTCTTGCCCACAATCCCATCGCCAGGCAGCCCACGCAGCAGGTGATGCAGAGGGCGATGTAAATCGTCGTGCCGGCGACGCCGTTGCCGTCGAGCATAGCGGGACAGACCACCAGCAGATAGCTCATGGTGATGAAAGTGGTAATGCCTGCGAGAATTTCGCTGATAAAGTTGGTGCCTTTCCCCTGAAGGTCAAAAACAGCCATGATAATCCCTTCCTTAGCTGGAATAATTCAAAGAACGCGCAGCGCGGCGCATTCATTCATTGTTATTATAACCTATATTCCGGACAAAAGCAATCATTTTTTTGTGTAAATGATAACGAAATTTCCGGCAGGAAAATAGATAATAAAAATAGATAATAGAGAATAGATAATAGAGAATAGATAATAGAAGTGGAAGGCGCGGCGCGCCTTGGAATAGATGTTGGCTTGCCGCAGGCAAGACGGAGGGAGCCTTTTTCCTGATTGGCGGAGAGTGGTGTGAAAAATAAAAAAAATAGGTATTGAAATACCGTGGGCGGATATGATATAATAAATGTTAAAGTATATGGGGCAGTGCGCCCGCCGGCGCGGAAACCGGCGGGTTCGGCGTTTCCCCGGCAAAAGGAAGATCAAAGGAATGCTTGAAATCCAAGAATTGTCATACGTGACGCCGGAGGGCAAAACGATACTTGACGACATCAACCTGAAGGTAAGCGAAAAATTCGTCGCCATCACAGGACCCAACGGGAGCGGCAAATCCACCCTCGCCAAAATCATCGCGGGCATCATCACGCCCACGCGGGGGCGCATACTGCTGGACGGGGAGGACATCACGGGGATGACGATCACCGAGCGCGCGAGAAACGGGGTAAGCTTTGCCTTCCAGCAGCCGGTGCGCTTCAAGGGCATCACGGTGCGGGACATCATCACGATTGCGGCGGGGCGGGAGCTTTCGCTGAACGAAGCGTGCGATTACCTGTCGGAGGTAGGGCTGTGCGCGCGCGACTATGTGGACCGGGAGATCAACGAATCGCTGTCGGGCGGCGAGCTGAAGCGGATTGAGATAGCGACGGCGTTTGCGCGTTCGACCCGGCTGACGCTGTTTGACGAGCCGGAAGCGGGGATTGACCTGTGGAGCTTCCAGAGTCTGATCAAGGTCTTTGAAAGGATGTATGAAAAGACCAATGGCAGCATCATGATCATATCGCATCAGGAGAGGATACTGTCCTTCGCGGAGAAGATCATACTGCTGACGGCAGGCAGGATAGCGGCGGTCGGGAGCAAGGAAGAGATTCTTCCGCAGCTGATGAGCGGCGATCTGAAATACGAATGTGCGAGGAGGGCGTAAAGATGAGCGGACTGAATATCAGCGCGGACAAGCTGGAGCTTCTGGGGCGGATCAGCGTAATGGCGGAGAATCTGACCGGCGCGTTCAGCCTGCGAGTGGACGGCAGCCCCTACTCGAAGGGATCGAGCGCGAATGTGACCATCACGGCCAAGAAGGATCTGCCGGGCATCGACATCAGGGTAAAGGACGGAACGGCAGGGGAGAAGATACACATTCCGGTGATTCTCACCCAGAGCGGGCTGAAGGATCTGGTGTACAATGACTTTTACATCGGCGAGAACTGCGATGTGGAGATCGTGGCGGGCTGCGGCATACACAATCACGGACATGAGGACAGCGCGCACGACGGGATTCATTCGTTCCACATCGGGAGGAACTCGCGGGTATTCTATTCAGAGAAGCACTACGGTGAATCGGCGCCGGGGAGCGGGAGAAACATCATGAATCCCACGACTCTCATCGACATAGCCGAGGGTGGCTATATGGAGATGGACACGGTGCAGATACAGGGGGTGGACAACACCATCCGCACGACGAAGGCGAAGCTGGGCGGCAGCGCGACCCTGAAGATCACGGAGAGGATCATGACAGACGGGGAGCAGTACGCGGAGACCCGCTTTGAAGTGGAGCTGAACGGGGAGAACTCCGGCACGCACGTCATTTCGCGTTCGGTAGCGCGGGGCAACAGCCGGCAATTGTATGTGTCGGAGGTCAACGGCAATCACAAATGTTCCGGCCACACGGAATGCGACGCGATCATCATGGACGCGGCGTCAGTGAGCGCGGTGCCGAAGATCAGCGCGAACTGCACCGACGCGTCGCTGATTCACGAAGCGGCAATCGGCAAGATTGCGGGCGAGCAGCTCATCAAGCTGATGACCCTCGGCCTCACCGAGAAAGAAGCCGAAGACCGGATCATCAACGGCTTCATAAGCTGACGCTTTAATATAGTGTGGAGTGTGGAGTTTGGAGTGTGGAGTGAATGAAGGCGCATTCGCGCCTT
>CADCON010000157.1 GCA_902803035.1 uncultured Ruminococcus sp. | reverse complement strand
TTCTTCTTCAGGTATCGTGAAGTCCGGTTCGCCGCTCGCTTCGGGCGCGGGCATTTCTTCTCCGGGTATCGTGAAGTCCGGTTCGTTGCTCTCCTCCGGCGGGAAGAACAGCGGGATTTCCTCCTCTTCGGAATGATCATCCCGTGCATCGGTGTACATGGTCGGCTCGGCGTAATCCGGTTCTTCCGGCGAATAATGGCCCGCGGAAGGCTCTCTCGGCTCGGTCGGGAAAAATACCTGCTGCTGTACATAATCCTCATGCACATATTCGTCCTGCGGATAGGGCGCGGGGGATGCTTCCTCCTGTGGGGCGGGAATCAGCGGCACGACATCATTGCCGTCATCATTGTCCGCAACGGCGTCGTCATCATCAAACAGATACGCGGGCGGCACATATCTCTCACCGGGGCGTCCAAGCTCGCGGTCAAAGAGTTCGTCCTCCGGCACGTAATGACCGCCGCCCTCTTTAAACGAAATCGCGGGCTTAAAGCTGACTTCATCGGAATAACGGTAGCCTTCAGCGGGTGTCGTTGCGGATTCAACGGCAGCGTCAGGCGAAGTGTCCGCGGTAACCTCCTGCCTTCTGTTCACGCTCACACTTCTGCTGTCCGGGAACGTATAATCCGAAAAATCCGTAATAACCTGCGGCTTTTCCTGCCCGTGCTCTTCCATTTCGGCCTGAACCGGTTGTTCCTCCGGCACCTCCGGCGGGACGGCATATTTGCGGCAGACCTCATCGAGCGAGCGTTCCAGCGAATCCATCAGGCTGTGGAATTCGTCGTCCGACGCGTGCGTGATATAGTCAACGGAATACGGATTCTCCGGCTGCGGCCTGTTCGGAAGGCGGTAACCGCCGCTTCTGAGAATTTCCTCGGTTTCGGGGCTGACAAGCGACGGTTCATAGACGGGAGGAAGAAGCGTTTCGTCGGAAACGGCTTTCTCCGGAACGGTCACAGGCGCAGCCTGACTGCTTCTGAGCTGTTCATCAATGTAATCGGAGCTTTTCTTCGCCATGGCGGCGATCTGGTTTTTCATATCATGAACCAGTGAATCCAGACCGGGCGTACGGACAGAATACCGGGCTTCAAATGCCTGCGCGGCCGCGCGGCGGTCGGCTTCAAATATTTCATTGATATTCTTGCGTACAGCCACATAGCCCTTTCTGGCATTTGCTCTGATACGAACGGCAGCGGCCTTCTTGTCGCTCCTGACTACGCTGACCGCAACCTTTTTCTTTTTGAAGTTCTTTGGAGAACATCTCAGCACAACATCGACGTGTTGATTGACGCCCTTGTGCAGAATATGAGTACGAGTCATATCATAGCTTCTGGGCACGTGTCTGATCATGTGAACGTGTTCCAGACCGCTAAGCTGATATCTTCTCATGCATATGCCCCTCCTCCGCAGTTTTTTCCATTATAATAGCTGATATATAGTTTATTATATAGCTTTTTATCTGAAATGTAAATAAAAAGTTAAGATTTTTCCTGTATTTTTCTTTGTCATTTTTTATAAAATTTTGCGTATTTTTTATTTGATCATCATGCTATCATAATGAATGAGCAAAATGTATTTTATTATGATAGTTTGTCATCTATGCTGAACAAATTCAGGGGTGTTGGTGAGAATGCCCTGCGGTGTGATTTCAATCAGACCGTAAGAAGGCCTGCTGCAGTCGCGCGGACTCGAAAGCGAACCGGGATTCAACACATAAATGCCATTGTGATACTTATTATATGGCACGTGGGTGTGACCGAACAACGCGATCACCGCGCCATTTTTCCTGGCGGTCCCCACAAGTCCACTGACGCCGTACTTGACCCCCTGCGTGTGGCCGTGCGTCAGAAGGATTCCGGTTCCCTCAAGCGTGATCAGCCGCTCAGCGGGCACATTGCTGCCGAAATCGCAGTTGCCCTTGACATAATAGAACGCCAGCTCCGGGAAGCTCTTTTCCGCGTCCTTGATATCGCTCACCAGATCCCCCAGATGAATCACCGCCTGCACATCGGGGTGCTGCCTGATACACTTCATCACCAGATCACGCCTTCCGTGACTGTCTGACATAACAAGAATTTTCATTATACATCGTCCTCTTGTATTAATCATTTCCGCTGCCACTGCATATTATATGAAAGGGATCACCTGTTGATCAACGAATGAAGTAAGGTGAGGGATGAATTATGTCTGATATAACATCGAACAGTGACAGAATTGACGCGCTGCTGCAAAATACCGGCGCGGGGGAAGATACCGCCGAAAAGCTCCGGCAGGAAGCCCGCCGGAATCCCGCCGTTGCCAAGGCGCTCGGACAGCTTACCGACAGCGATATCGCCGGCATCGCCGCCATTCTCAGCGACAAGCAGGCACTTGCCCGGATCATGTCCGCGCCAAAGGCAAGAGCCATTTTAAAGAAGCTCGGAAAATAAGCTGACGGGAGGGGGATTAATGGATGGAAAACGCGGACAATACCGGCCGTTTTGACAATCTGGGCCATATCATCGATTCGGTGCTGGGCAATCCGGATTCGGCGGCTAAACTGAGAGAAACCGCCCGACAGCTCGGACTGGACATTCCCGGCGAAGACGCCTCGCCGGGCCATCGCGTCGATTCTCACGAGGAAGAGCTGTCTGCTCAGCCGAAGAACGCCGCCGAAAGCCTCGCCGGTCTTGCGCCTGCCCTGGGAAAGCTCGCTCCCCTTCTCAGCCGGCTGAATGAGGAGGATGATATGACGCGTCTGCTTCACGCGCTGCGGCCGTATCTCAGTGGCGCAAGGCTCAAAAGAGCCGAAGAAGCCGACCGGATCGTATCAGTCATGCGTGTGCTTCCGCTTCTCAGGCAGGCGGGCGAAAACAGGTAAAAACAATCAAGCCGCGCAAGCGGCAGTCGTGAGGTGTGCAATATGCAGCAGTTTGACAGCTTCGCGCAGATGCAGCGCGACGCGGCAATGCGTGTGATGGAAATGCAGAAAAGGGCGCAGGCGGCCATGCGGAATCCCGCAGAGCCGCCCGCTGTGCCCGGTATGGCGGGCATACCTGCCATAAACGATTCATCAGACAGCGACCCGCTTTTTGAACCGGCGCCGGCCAATGAAGTCATTCAGCCGGCGGACCCTGAGCCGGGAGAGCCTTCCGATGAGGAAGCGGAAAAAGCCCTCATCACCGCCATATTACTGCTTCTGATGCGAGAAAAGGCTGACGAAAGACTGCTGTTTGCCCTGCTCTACATATTGATGTAACGCTTCTCAGTATCGCCAGATATGCCTTCTTAATCCTCTCATGCGAAGCAGCGAGCAGAAAAGCGTTACCAGCATTCCCGCCAGCAGGGAAACCACCAGCGCAGTCCTTGTTTCCGTAATGAAAAGGTACTCTCTGAACACATTTTTTTCAAAAAACCTGTCACTGACGACGTACGCTCCCATCAGAACGGCGGAGACGTACAGTCCCAGCGGCAGAAATTTCATGAAGACGCCGCCGGTCGTAATCTCATTGTCGTACCTGAGCTTCGACTTGCGGCGTTTTTTTCTGTACCATCGCGGCATGGCCCTGCCTTTGAAGCTGCCAAGTGCGACATTGACAAATCGCAGCAGCTCTGCCGCAGTATCCTCCGCCTGCTTCTCGTCGGAAAGACCCTCGAAAATGTCGATGTTGATTTCCGCGCTCTCGTCATCATAAGCCCCGCCAAGCTCCGCGTACTTCGTATGTCTCCCGCGCGCCAGCGCGCAGTCCTCGGCGGAAGTGTCGTCAAACGGGACGCCGGCGGCGAAATACTCCGCGCTGCCGCGTTTTCCCCTGCGCTCCAGACGCTTTTGCGCTGCGGAAATGGAAAAGAAATAGGTCATAACGCCGTTGACCGTCCTGCTGTTGACATTGGAGGTCAGCACGCTGATATATTCGCCCTTTCTTCCCCTGCGTCTGCGGTAATGGGGATATTCGCCGCAAAAGCCGTTCTCCAGCAGCTTCGGCTCAATGATGGCGCGCATTTTCTCCTCCGCTTCGGAATAGCTGCCATATATCCTGCTGATCCCGTCGAATTCAGACGAGCATTCCAGCATCATTTCTGTCAGCCTGTTGTAAAAAATCCGGATGGAATCTTCCTTTTCCTTCAGGCGCAGCAGACGCGCAAAGTCCCAGAGTCCATCCGACACATCATCGAGGTCTTCGTCCTCCCACGCTTCCACCGCTTTTTTGAGCGTTTCGTAAAGCTCCTGCTGCTCTGTTTCCTCAAACAGCTTTTCGTAGGAGGAAAAACGGTAGCGGTTGTCCAGAAGCTCCAGAATTTTTTCCGGAATGGCAATTTCAGACGGGGAATGTTCATTGTCGCTGCTTTCCACATCCTCCATCTGGAAGGCGATTCTCAGTATCTTGGCGAGAGGAAGAAGCTGCTGCTCCTTCTGCGACATGGAAGGGGTTCCCAGTACGTGTTCCTTGCCTATGACCTCCGAACACCAGTCTTCAATGAATCCATGCCCGCGCTTGCCGAAATCGCGCAGAATCGCCCCGTAATCAAAAAGGGACAGCCGCATTTCCGGACGGCCGCACCGGAAGGTGAGCCTTACCCAGTTGCGGTCCTGAATCGCGCGAAGCTCCAGATCATCCGTCCCGAATTCGACATTGACCACGAAGCAGAATTCAAATCCGCCGTCCGTGTACTCCGCTTCAATGCAGAACAGCGTACCGATCAGCGGAAACGTCCCTTCAAATGTGGTCTGCACGTCCGGGAAGAAAAGCCCCGCCTTCCCCCAGAATTTCTCCTGAAGGCTCATATAAAGCCCGTTTTCCTCCTGCAATATCGTGATATTTTGCCACATCATATTAGAGGAACAGCTCCTGAGGAATTCGCCCGCGCCCCGTTCCATGTGGTTGGCGGCGTCATTCAGGCTGTACGCGCTTCTGTCGGCGGCAAGTGAATTCACGCGGTGGATTCCGGACAGCCATTTCATCAGCGGCACCAACTCTATGAGGTTGTCAGCCCTTATCGGATTTTCGGCAAGATTCCTGATCTCGTCGCCGAAATATTCCTCCAGATCCACGCCCTCCTGACCGGTCATCTTCCTGACGGCGCGGTTAATGCCGGAAGCAATCTTGACGCGCGTACGGTATTTCTGCTCGCAAAGCAGCCGCACGGTTTCCTCCGCGTCCATGCTGTTGGAGGCTGAAAAAATCGGGTGCATGAAAGAAAATATCTCGGCGATTCCCACTCTTTTTCGGTCAATATAGTACTTCATTATCTCCCATCTCTTTATTCTTCATTATTCTTCGTCGGCTGATTCTTTTACGGATTCGTCCCTGTATTCCTCTTCGGCGTCAATAAACACCTTCCGGCACAAAATCGCCGCTATCCACACGAGAATCAATACCACAAGGGAGATAACGCCGGACACCATTCTGCTGCCGATCAGCTTGAAATGATCCAGCACATCGGGCAGCGTGGCAAAAAGCCTGATGACAAAGGCAAAAGCAAGCAGCAGCTTCTTTTCTTTCTTCTTGACCGACAGCCAGATGACCATGAAAATCGCGCCGTAAATCGCAAACACCCAAAGGCAGTTGAAAATGAATCCCATATAGTAGGACACAGGCTGCGAGGCGAGCATCCGCATCTGACCGAATACGGTTTCATTGACAATGATATCGCTGCCGCTGACCTTGTCGGAAAGACTGACATAATCGGCGTCGCTCACTACCCGGAAATATTCACCTCGTTCCTTGATATCGAGCAGCGACAGGAAATACATAATTGCCACAATGCCCGTCGAAACAATATTGCACAATGTCCCGTATCCCAGAGCATACATCAGTGAATCGCCGGTGGTCTTCATCGACGAAGCCCCCAGCCGGCGGATAAGGAAATAGTTCACCGTGACAAACAGCACGGGCGACAGCAGCGACGCGTACAGAATGTACATCAGCGTGTTGGTCTGTACTTCCGCAATCGCATCCAGACCCATAACCAGCATGGTGTCGGCGATAATCCCGCAGACAAGATAGGCAAGCGCGCCAATCGCCATGGTCTTGAATTTACATTCCGCGCGGTACAGCACGTAAAAGAACGCAAGCGGCAGCACAAAGCAGACCAGCAGAATGATGACAAGCGAAACCAGCGCGCCCATAGAAACCTGAAGCATTTTGTTTCCTCCCAGAAATCGAAAAGTAATGTTGAATAAGCTGAATTTCTTCAGACAATATGTAAATGATCACCAGAATGTTGGTGTCTATATTGTGAAAAGATTTAAATATTTTCTTAATTCTCTGAAAAAACATAAATCCCTTATTGTAATTTTCAGCAAATGTAGTAAAATAATAGCTATAGTAAGAGAAAAAAACGAATGGAGGGTATGTTTTTGCTTGGCAATATGATCAATGTGCGGATCAATCCGGAGTCGTTTCACAGCGGGAACTACTGCGGCAGGGTGTATGATGTCCATTCCGGCGAATCAGCCGACGACGGAAACGGAAGCATACTGCACAATGTATTGGTATTCAGCCCCGACAAGCCGATGGACAATGCCTCGGTGAGGGTGCGCGTAATGGCTGTGACAGAGCTCAGAGGCAGGATATTCTACATATGCGCCGAAGAGGAAACTATCATTTATGAGCCGCTGATACGCGAAGTTCTGGCTGACAGGAAGGATTTCAACCCCACGCGTATCACCTGTCTTTATGAAAAATCCTGCGGCGCGGTGATTTTCCGAAGGCACAGCGGAAATGTGGAGTATCTGCTCATCAAAAACCGCAAGGGCAACAACTGGGGATTTCCCAAGGGTCACATGGAAATTCATGAGGACGAGCGTCAGACCGCCGTGCGTGAAGTCCGCGAGGAAACAGGGCTTATCATAGAGCCGCTTGAAGGCTTCCGCACCATCAGCGAGTATCACCCCAAAGGCAGAATCACCAAGCAGGTGATCTTTTTCGTGGCGGAAATGCCCGTGCAGGATATCGTGATTCAAAAGTCGGAAATCGAGCGATTCATCTGGGCGGATTACAGCCTGGCGGTGAAGACCTTCCGCTTCAACAATGACAAAAAAGTGCTTGCACAGGCCAGAAGCTGGATCACTGAAAATCTTTTTTATTAGTATAAATAAAATTATATATTCACAAAGCCGCACTGTCAACAATAAAATTGTTGAGAATGCGGCTTTTTACGCTTTTGTTTTAATTTTTTTTTACGGTTGTTGCTCTGACTCTTCACATGGTTGTATGTATTTTTGTCTGATTGGCTCATTCATCCCCCGTATCACTGAGATTTTCATCAAACAGCACGGGAAGCTCCACGCCGAACACCTTCGCAAGTGCCTGCACCTCGATATCCGTGACAAAACGCTGCCCTGACTCAATCCGCTGTATCGCGTTCTTGTCCAGATCATATCCCATAAGCTGCATACGCTCGGCTAGCTCTCTTTGAGAAATATTGAGCCTTTTACGCATGGCGGCCACATTTTTGCCGCATACGTTGTTTTTTCCGTCGAACGATTTGTTGATAAACATATAAATCCCCCTATATATCTGTCATTTCTATTATACCGGATATCGGGGAATCTGTGACACTCACCAAATGTCAAGCGTGGTCAACACCTGAAAATCACTTAAATTCGTCATTTTAGTCAGTTTTTTCTTGCCGTCATGCACAGCCAGTCGCTCTGCTCGTGCACATCCATTATTTCGAATCCCGCGTCGGTCAACGCCGCCTTTACCTCATCTCCGCGCGGTCCGATAATGCCTGATGTGATAAATATTCCGCCCTTTCTCGTCAGTTCATATGCCGTTTTGCTTATGGCAATAATCACATCGGCCACAATATTGGCGACAACAACGTCAAAATCCCCGCCTGTTTTCTTCCTGAGATCCTCGTCATCGGTCACGCTTCCCACCAGAACGGTGTACCTGTCAGGCGAAATGCCGTTCATTGCGAGGTTCTCCATTGCCGTTACCGGAGCCGCCGGATCGATATCCACCGCCACCGCGCTTCCGGCTTCCAGCAACAGCGACAAAATCGAAAGTATCCCGCTGCCGCAGCCCAGATCAAGCACCCTGTCACCCGGCGCCACGTATTTTTCCAGCTCAATCATGCAGAGCTGCGTCGAATGATGCGTTCCTGTTCCGAAGAGATGTCCGGGATTGATGCTCAGCACGACCTTGTCCTTCCTGTCGGCTTCATCCATCTCTTCCCACTCCGGTTTAATCAGTAATCTCTGGCCTAAAGTAAACGTTTTGTAATATTTCTTCCAATTGTTGATCCAATCTTCCTCATCTACGCCTGTCAGTTCAATGGCAAGCCTGCCGAATTTTCCTTCCGTATCCAGCGTCTTCAGTTCGGCTACCGTCCCGCGTATGTGCGAAAGAAGCTCGCGCCCGTCCGCGTCATCCGTCAGATAGACCGTGACGCAGGTTTCACAGGTTTTGAGCGGTTCGAGGGATTCGTCTATATAATCCCAGTACTGCGTTTCATTCTCGATGAATTCATTGAAATCCGCCGCGTCCCTGATCTGCACACCGTTCAGCCCTACAGCGTAAAGCCTGCCGCAGAGCGGCTCAATGCCTTCGGTGGTGGTGTAAATATTGGTTTCTATCCACTGCATGATAATGACCGTCCTTCTGATTGATTATTTTTTCAGATAAAAATTCCAGATTGTATTCTTTCTACAATATATTACAATTTATAAAAAGGCACAGAATCCAAGTGAGAGTATCCCGATGTAAATCAGCATGATCGGAATGCCCCGGAATGACTTCGGTACTCCGGGATGATCCAGTATTTCTGTTCCGTTCCTGATAATGACCACTCCCAGTCCCAGACCGAGCGTGGAACCGATTCCATACCCCAGCGCGGAATACCAGTCCGGAATCCCCGCGGCAAGTGCCGAAATCGGCGCGCCGACGGCGATGGCATTGATCAGCGCGTGCGGCAGGATTTTCCCCCATTGATCGTATTTCCTCGGGCGAAAGCGGGCAAGCAGCCGGTCGGTTGCGAAGTACATCACCGCGCAGAGCAGCGTGTGAAACAATGCGAATGTGATGTAGCCGGTCATATCGTTGACAAACCTCGACAACAGCCACATCAGCATAATTCCCACCGTTGACCAGCTTCCCACGAGCAGCAGCAGCTTGGTGAGCGACTGCCGGTGGCGCGTGGCTGCGATAATTTCATGCAGCCCGATGGCTTTTGACAGCAGAATATTCTGTGCAAAGACCGCTATGAGGATATATGACATAAATTCGCCGATGTATTTCAATTCATTTCACCCATTTTCTCCGGAAGCATTCATGATAAAATGCTAAGTCCTCTCTATTCTGATTATAACACATCATTCCGAATAAATCTACCATTATTTTTTATGTCATTCCATTTGAAGACAGCAAAGCGAAAAAACACCCCCGTCCTCCCTTCATGGAAAGAACGGCGGTGTTGTTATTGAAGAATTGACGGGGACACGCTTAACCAAGCCAGCATCCATACATTCCGCGGCGCGGAAATGAAGGAATGCGCGTTTCCCAGACTGCCGGCACGGGTATGCCGGACCGGAAACGCATTATTCGTCCGTCTTGGCGTCCTCGGCGGGCGCGTCTGTCTTTGTTTCCGAAAGATTGGCTTCGGCCGTCGCCTTGAGCTTCTTGGTTGCGTTGACGTCGATTTTGAACGCCTCAAACACAATGGTGCAAAGAATCGCGCTGCCAAGAGCCGTGAGGATCATTTCGGGGAACATATATCCTCCGTTGTAGAAAAGCGAATAGGTATACGGCACCATGTCGGCTTCCAGCATACGGGGCGTGATGAAGGCCGGCGCATCGTCCCACGACATAGCCTTCCACACCGTAATGCCTGAAACAAAGTGGCAGACAAAGCGCAGGAAGCAGCCGATAATGGAGCCAAGAGAAGCGGCAACCGCTCTGTTCTTAATTCTGCGGGTGACGCCGGAGAAGCCGATGGCACCGAACGCAATGATATAATCAAAGAAGAAAACCATCGCGTAGGCAGAAAGACCCGTGACATATCCGAAGTTCTTCAGACCGAGAACCATCTGAATCAGACCATAGACCATGCCCGTCAGCAGTCCCCACGGGACACCATACATCTGAGCTACCAGTACAAGCGGCACCATGCTGAATATGGTGATGGAGCCGCCATAGAGAAACTCAAATCTGAAAAAGCTCAGCACAACGGAAAGAGCAATCATCAGTGCGCTGAAAACCAGCTTGAATGTTTTGTTGTTTACCTTCATAGCAAAACAACCTCCCAAAAAAAGATTCAGAACAAAAAACACCCCCGCCGGCAATTGATTTTCATCAGCCGTGGAAGTGTTTGATGGATCAGGTGACACTGTAAAACTGTAATGGCATCACAAAAAACAGTAAATTACTTCCTACGACGGCATTATCCGTATCAGGTATAAGGGTTCAGCGCGCTGCCGCGCTATCTCAGCCTAAAATCCGGCACCCCTGCGGGTCTTATTGTTTTGTCCTGTCATTATTTTACATCAGTTTTTCCTGATTGTCAATATTTTTTTGATGATTGATGCGATGATTTCTATACAAAAAGCGCATAAATTCTCGCTTTCATCATTGTATCCCACTCCGGTCGGAAGGGCGGGCAGCAATTCCCATTCAGTGCAACCTTACCGATAAGATACCGCCCGCGCGCCGGATAATGGCTTATTGACGACGCGCTGCGAGCTTTCCGGTTGAAAAGAATTTGGTCTTTTTCATTGCAATGATCAGCGGGATGCCCAGCACCAGCAGGACGCCCAGCTCCCCCGCGCCGACTGTCAGCGCGCAGAACCAGAAGGGATCGCCTTCGGGAATGAAGAATGACAGCTCGCCGCCCACGATCAGGGCATTGAAAATGACAGGCGGCAGCAGGGCCAAAAGCGGCACTCCGCAGAAATTGATGTTTCTGAGCATTCTTGTGCATACCGCGGCCAGCAGGGTGGCGATGCTTCCCAGCAGAACGTCAAACCACCCCGCGATATTCGCCCCTGTCGCCACGCCTACCGCATTGGAAATGACACAGCCCAGCGTCAGACCGGGAATCGCCAATGTAGAAAAAATCGGCATGACGGTGAGTGCTTCGGACGCGCGGAACTGAATGGGACCAAATGACAACGGCGCCAGTACCAGCGTCACGACTGTGTACAGGGCGGCAATCATTCCGCCCTGCGCCAGTGGGACGAGCTTGCTCTTGTTCTTGTTTTCCATGTAAAAATCACTCCGTATTTTGATTTTTGTCCGGTCACGCCGGACAAGGTCAGGAGGTTGCGACTGACCTTTTGGTATATAAATGATGTAGAATGCATGATTTACACACAATTCATTACATCTTTATATCAATTATTATTCCAATTTGTAATATAAATTAGTAAAATTACAATTAATTGATTTTTCCGTCCCAGAGATATATGCTGAGATCGACCGCGTTGTCATCTCCTACCCTGACGCCTTCTTCTTCCAGAAGGCTGCGCTGCGCGTCCATTCCGCCGAACGCAAACGCCGGCGCAAGGCCGCCGAAGCGGTTGACCACCCTGTGACAGGGCGTGATGACAGGCTCAGGATTATGATGCAGCGCGGTTCCCACGACCCTTGCTGCTCTGGGCGCACCGCACAGGGCGGCAATCTGCCCATAGGTGGCCACCTTCCCCTTCGGAATGGCCTTCACCATGCTATACACTTTGTTATAAAAGCTATTTATATTTCTCATTGGAATATTAGTTAAATCATTCTGTTAATTGTTTGTCATGTACAAGCTCTGAACCGATGTCAATCGGCGGCGCGCCTGTCTTTTCTTCGGACTGATTCTCCGAGCGGTTGTTGACCACCCTGACTCTGGTAATCCGGCGGTCAACAACCTGTTCCACGGTGAACTCCACATTTTCAAAAATCACCGTGGGATGCTCGTTTTCCGTCGGAATACGCCCGAGGGTGCTGACAATATAGCCCGCCAGTGTATCATAATCGCCTTCCGGCAATTCGATGTCAAGCAAATCCGAAACCTCGTAAATGGAAGTCGTTCCATCTATCGTGAAGGTATTATCATCGACGCGGCTTATCTCCTCGTCCTCATTGTCAAATTCGTCCTGAATATTTCCGAGAATGGATTCGATCAGATCTTCCATGGTAATAATGCCGGATGTGCCGCCGTATTCATCCACGACAACCGCCATCTGCACCTTGGTTTCGGTCATCTCCCCGAATAGCTCGCTGAGCTTTTTGGTTTCCGGAATATAGCAGGCGGGACGCATCAGCTTGTAGATCGGCGTGTCGCAATTGTCATCATTGCCCACGAACCGCAACAGATCCTTGACGTACAGCACACCCTGAATGTTGTCGAGATCATCCTTGTAGACCGGAATTCTGCTGAATCCATTCTGCAGCGCAAAATCGACTGCTTCTCTTACCGTGGAGGTATATTCCAGCGCTTCCACATCCGTGCGGTGCGTCATCGCTTCGCTGGCGGTCGTATCGCCGAATTCAAAGATATTGGCGATCATGTCCGCTTCCGATTCCTCAATGACGCCCTTCTCCCCGCTCGCGTCCACCATCATGAGAATTTCGTCCTCAGTAGCCAGCTTCTCGTCCGCGTGTGCCGGAACGCCGAACAGCTTCGCCGCAAAATTGCCAATGCCGGTTATGACCAATATAAAGGGATAAAGCAGCTTGATGGAAAACTTCATAATACCGGAAACATCGTACGAGATGATTTCGCAGCGATGAATGCCGATTTTCCTGGGGATAATATTTCCGTTGATGATGTAAAAGCTGAGCGTGACCACAGCCGTGCCTATCAACGTGATTCTGCGAAGCCACAGGGCGTGCGTGCAATCGTGTGCCAGCATAAAGCCGTACACGGCAGGATCAATCTCCTGAATCGTCAGGTACGACACTGCGAACGTGCAGAAGGTATTCAGCGTGCGGACTGTGGCATTGAAATACGGCTTTAACCTCGACCTTAATTCGGCAAGGCGGGCGGCCTTTTTGTCGCCGTCCTCTTCCAACTGCTTGATCCGGCTGATGTTTTCCGAAAGAATCGCTGCTTCACTCAGATGATAGAATGAAGAAATTCCGGTGAACAAGAGTATTAAAAACAGGCAAAGGTACAGATTCATCGCTCCGCACCTCCGTCCGTCAGATAATTCCTACTGAAAGATTCTCGCGGCGTACTGTCCGAGTCGTTCATCAAAGAAACTCCCTTCGTCAAGCGTATTGCGTTGAAGAAATGACAGACAATCGCAATCATTTTGCGCCCCGATTCCTTCCGGACAGGCTGTGTTCCGACGTCTTGGCGGCACATGATACATTACGATTTCCGTCATTCCTTCGTCTGCTTTCTATCGACAGTTAATATTAGTGATTATACTGGAAAACTGCCATTCTGTCAAGTAGTTTCGATTTGATATTAATTTATGATATATTTGTTGAATAATTCATAAATGACTGAATGACCACATTGTTCTCATAGTCCGGAATTGTGGACGGCATACTGAGAATCGCATACTCTCCCGTTGCGCTGATTTTCAGAATATCCGTGCTTTCCTCCCCGAAAAGATGATAAATCTCCCCGCAATAATTCTTCCCCTTTTTTTGCTCAGACTCTGTAATATTTCTTCTGTTGACAATGACGACGCAGTAATCATTGAGCGTTCTGTACACCTTTCCGCCGTTGATATAGAACAGGTATTCGTCCGGCGTGTTGTTGACGTCAGAAAGGGTTATTTTCGTGTAGGGGAGATTGCTGTCTGAAAAAAATGATTCGCAGAATTTCTCCGTCATTTCTGCTTCATTTCCGTTGTACACATTGGTTTTTACGCTGCTTTTTCCACAGCCGGTTGTTAATACTGTTGAAAACAATATCAGAAATACGACAATTCCTTTTCTGACAGCCTTGCGAAGCATATGCCGACCTCCTTCTATAAAAGAAGCTGCCTTGAAATGCAAAGGTACAAGGCAGCTCTCATTCAAACGATATCCATTATTCCTCATTCCGATTGCCGGAAAGACGGTTGGCAAGTTCCGTCAGATCTTCGTTCGAGAAAAAATCAACTTCGAGCGTACCCTTTCCGGATACGCCGACAACCTTGACCTTTCTTCCCAATGCCATTGAAAGGGCGATTTCCACCTCATTGAAATAATTGTCGCGCTCCGGATTAGCCTTTTTCTTTGCCTGTGTTTCTTCTCCCTTTTCCTTTTTGACCTGCTTTTCGACGTCGCGGACGGTCATTTTTCTCTTGACAGCCTGACAGGCTAAGCGAATCATGTCATCTTCATCCTGCAATCCCAGAAGCGGACGCACGTGACCCACAGTAAGATCGCCGGCAGTCAGCATTCCGAGGACAGAATCCGGAAGGTCGAGAAGCCGGACGGCATTGGCGACGCTGGGACGGGATTTTCCGACGCGGCTGGCAACCTGCTCCTGCGTCATACCGTATTCCGTAATCAAGTGTCTGTATCCCTCGGCTTCTTCCACAGGATTCAGGTCTTCGCGCTGCAAATTCTCTATGAGCGCAATTTCATCGACTTCCTTGTCGCTCAGATCGCGGATGACAACCGGCACTTCCGTCAAGCCCGCGCTTTGGGCCGCTCTCCAGCGACGTTCTCCCGCTACGATCTGATATCCTCCGCCCACGAGCGGACGCACGATCAACGGCTGAATGATGCCGACAGCGGCAATGGAATCCGCCAATTCCGCCAGCGACGCGGGATCAAATTCTCTTCTGGGCTGATTTCTGTTAGGTTCTATCTCTGAGATACGAAGGGTGCGGGTGCTCTCCCCTTCTTCCGCGATATTATCGTTAAATAGCAGATCCAATCCCTTGCCAAGTCCGCCCTTTCTGGTTGCCACGGTCATTACCTCCTATTGATTACTTTTTGTTCTTCTTAATGATCTCTTTTGCCAGCTTATCATAGGCGTCCGCCCCTTTTGACTTCTTGTCAAAATAATTGATGGGCTGTCCGTAACTCGGTGCCTCAGAAAGTCTGACAGTTCTTGGAATGACAGTCTTGAATACCTGCTTCGGGAAGTATTTCTTTACCTGTTCAGCGACTTCCTGCGTCAGATTCAGCCTGCCGTCGTACATTGTAAACAAAACGCCTTCAATTTCCAGATGCGCGTTGTAGGTGCGTTTGATTCTTGAAACCGTGCTGGTCAGCTGCGCGAGACCCTCCAGCGCGTAATATTCGCATTGAATCGGCACAAGTACGCTGTCCGCGGCGATCAGCGCGTTGATAGTGATCAGATTGAGGGAAGGCGGACAATCAATCAGCACAAAATCGTATATTTCTCTTGCCGCGGCAAGTCCGCGTTTAAGAATGGATTCGCGGTTTTCCATCTCGGATATTTCAAGATCGACTCCCGCCATTCTTATATCCGACGGAACAATGGATACATTCTTGAATTCCGTTTTGACTGCCGCGACGTCCGCCGTCACTTCTCCCAGCATTAATTCGTAGGTGGAATGCTCTGATTCCTGCTTTGCGATACCCAATCCGGAGGTGGCGTTTCCCTGCGGATCAATGTCGATCAGCAGCACCTTTTTATTCATTGCTCCCAGCGCGGACGCCAGATTAACGGCTGTCGTCGTCTTGCCAACGCCGCCCTTCTGGTTGGTCACAGCAATAATTTTGCCCATTTTCCAAGCACCTTTCTTTGATTCAGATTCAGTTTAATATTTAAAATTATATCATATTCTGCCTTAATTACAATGCTTTTCGCTTATTATTTATTTAAGAATATGTTAATTCTCACTTTTCACTCTGTTTTGTCGGAAAATAAACGGACGTTTCACGTGAAACAATTCATTTGCCAGTGATAATATTGTTCAAAGCGGCTTTTTCTTGATTTTTGCAGACGTTCTGGGAAAAACAGAAGGCGTAGGTTTTATTTTATCGACAATAATCAGACTTCTCTCGCTTCCGTCAGAGATCGTGTATTCAGAAACGCCCGATACTTTACCGCCTAACTGGCCGATACCGGGTCTAGCCGCATTCAATTCTTCGGTCACATCGCGTCCCTTCAGAGCAAAGAATTTGCCACCGATTTTGACATACGGAAGGCACAATTCCGACAATTCCCGCATTTCTGAAACCGCTCTCGCGCATGAAAAATCAAATTGTTCCCGCCATTCCGGTTTCCGACTGCCTTCTTCGGCTCGCATATGGACAGATGTTCCGGTCATTTGCAATTGATGAAGCACTTCATCAAGAAACATAATCCGCTTGTTAAGGCTGTCAAGTAATGTCAGACGGATATCCGGGCGGACTATTTTGAGAACCATTCCGGGAAAGCCAGCACCTGTTCCCACATCGATAAGCGAAGCATTCATCGGAATGGAAATATACCGCAAAACCGCCAGTGAATCTTCGAAATGCCGGATCATAATTCCTTCACTGTCAACGATGGAGGTCAGATTCATTCTATTGTTCCAGTCCACGAGCATTTCAGCGTAACAGTCAAGCTGCGAAAGCTGCTTTTCAGTTAAAACGACATTGTACGCTTTTGCTTTTCTTGCCATTGCGGTGAAATCAATCATTCAGCACTCCCCCATTCGCTGCATGATTTTTAGAAAGCCATATAATAAGCACCGATATATCGGCAGGGCTGACCCCGGAAATTCTCGAAGCCTGTCCGATGCTTTCCGGACGTATCTTCGATAACTTCTCAATTGCCTCCAGACGAAGACCTGTAATTTGCGAATAATCAATTTTTTCAGGCAGTTTTTTGACTTCTAGACGATGAAATTCCTCAATCTGGGACTTCTGACGGGTAATATACCCCTCATATTTGATTTCCACTTCGACCTGTTCAAAGATGTACTTCGGGATATCCGGGCGGGTGGTGTCCACCGGAGCCAGAATTTCATACGACAATTCAGGTCTTTTCAGCAATTCAATAAGTCTCACGGGTGTGGATAATTCAGATGTTTCACGTGAAACAAGAATATTGTTCAGCAAATCAGTCACCGGAATGGTTGTTTCCTTTGCTCGTTTTAATTCAGCCTTCTTCATGGATTGTCTGGCCAAAAATTTTTCATATCGGTCGTCCGATATCAGACCAATCCGGTGACCCAATGGCATCAGACGCTCGTCCGCATTATCCTGACGCAAAACCAAACGATATTCAGAGCGGGAAGTCATCATTCTGTAAGGATCCGAAACTCCCTTTGTCACCAAATCATCAATCAGCGTCCCGATATAGCTTTCTGAACGAAGCAGAACGACTGGTTCTCTCTTTTTGACGCTCATCGCCGCATTAATGCCCGCAATAAGCCCTTGCGCGGCGGCTTCTTCATAGCCGGAACTGCCGTTGAATTGCCCCGCGCCGAAAAGGCCAGGATAATCTTTGAATTCAAGGGTCAGACGAAGGGCGGTCGGATCGACACAATCATATTCAATCGCATAGGCAGTCCGCATTATCTTAACATTCTGAAGTCCAGGAATGGACTTATAAAGTGCAATCTGCACGTCTTCCGGGAGCGATGAGGATGCGCCTTGTAAGTACATTTCCTCTGTATCAAGCCCGCAAGGCTCAATGAAAAGCTGATGACGTTCCTTTTGACTGAATCGGACAATTTTATCCTCAATGCTAGGACAATATCGTGGACCGACGCCCTCAATCATTCCGGAATAAAGAGGAGAGCGATGAATATTATCAAGAATTATCTGCTTCGTACAATCATTTGTCCATGTGACGTAACATTTGACCTTGTTTTCAAGGGCAAAAGAAGGATTTTCGAGTGTATCATACGAAAAGGGCGTTATCTCGCTGTCCCCTTCCTGCACTTCCAATTCCGAAAAATCAATTGATTGTCTGTGAATACGGGCGGGTGTCCCGGTCTTGAATCGTCTGCAAGGCAATCCCAGGCTTCTCAGGCACTTTCCAAGCTCCGTTGCCGCAAAAAGTCCGTCAGGCCCGCCTTCAAAGCTGACGTCACCGACGTATATTCGGCCACCAAGATATGTTCCGGTGGCGATAATAACACATTTACAATAAAAGACTGCGCCCATTTTCGTAATGACTGCCCATCGGAATTCACCGGCATTCTGACGGATTTCGATAATTTCCGCCTGCTTCAGATCAAGATTCTGCTGCATTTCCAGCGCGTTTTTAATTCTGGCAGAATACTTTCTTCTGTCAATCTGCGCACGCAAGCTGTGAACCGCCGGCCCCTTTCCTCTGTTCAGCATTCTGCTTTGAATGAAGGTGTCATCTGCCGCTTTACCCATTTCTCCGCCAAGCGCGTCAACTTCGCGCACCAGATGTCCCTTTGCTGTACCACCAATTGACGGATTGCATGGCAAATTACCTACAGAATCCAGATTGATGGAGAAGACAATCGTATGGCAGCCTAATCTGGCAGAAGCGAGAGCCGCTTCTGTACCTGCGTGTCCTGC
>CADCON010000156.1 GCA_902803035.1 uncultured Ruminococcus sp. | reverse complement strand
GGGCAGCATCCGGGCGGCATGGTGGTTGTGCCGAGGGACAAGGAAATCGAGGATTTCTGCCCGGTGCAGCATCCCGCGGACAAGAAGGATTCGGACACCATCACCACCCACTTCGACTTCCATTCCATCCACGACACGATTCTCAAGCTCGACGAGCTGGGACACGATGTGCCGACCATCTATAAATACCTGGAAGAATACACAGGGGTGCCGATTTCCGGCATCACCATGAGCGACCCGCAGGTGATGAGCCTCTTCACCTCGACCGAGGCGCTGGGCATTACCGAGGAGCAATGCATGAGCAAGACCGGCACCTTCTCGCTGCCGGAGGTGGGAACCAATTTCGTCCGGCAAATGCTGATCGACACGCAGCCCAAGACCTTCTCCGACCTGCTGCAGATCGCGGGACTGTCCCACGGCACGGACGTTTATCTGGGCAACGCGCAGGAGCTGATCAAGAGCGGCACCTGCACCATTTCCGAGGTCATCGGAACACGCGACAGCATCATGACCTATCTGATTGCCAAGGGCGTTCCGAACCAGATGTCCTTCAAGATCATGGAGATCGTGCGGAAGGGCAACGCCAGGAAGCTGCTCACCGAGGAGCACGTCCAGACCATGAAGGACAACGGCGTGCCGCAATGGTACATCGATTCCTGCTTCAAGATCAAATATATGTTCCCCAAGGCGCACGCGGCGGCGTATATGATTGCCACGCTCCGGCTGGGCTGGTACAAGGTGCATACGCCGGAGGAATATTACGCGGCGTACTTCACGGTGCGCGCGGACGAATTCGACGCGGAGCTGGCGACGGCGCCCTTAGAAGGCGTGAAGGCGGTGATCAGAGAGATCGACGCCAAGGGCAAGGGCGCGACGGCGAAGGAGCAGAACAAGCTGGCGACCATGCAGATTCTCAACGAAGCGAGGGAGCGCGGCGTGGTGTTCCTGCCGGTGGATCTCTACCACAGCGACGCGAAGAAATTCCTCATGGAGGGCAAGCAGATACGCCTTCCGTTCACCACGCTGAAGGGGCTGGGCGAAGCGGCGGCATTGAGTCTGGTGGAAGCGAGAGCGGACGGCTACCGCTTCATGTCCAAGAGCGACGTGCAGATGCGTTCCGGCGTATCCAAGAGCGTGATGGAAATTCTGGAAAACGCGGGCGTTCTATCGGGCATGGCGGAGAGCAACCAGGTCAGTCTGTTCGACTTCTGATGAGGCGGCGGGCGGATTTTTCGGGAAACTGAATAACGGCGGCCGCAGCGGGGGAATGATTTTGTCACGGTTGCCGAATTCATTCCGCCGTCGGAGAGAGCGATTGACTTTATCTTTATAACGTGTTATCATAGTAGCATACTAAAGTAAACCAAAGAAGGCTTGAGGTAGAGAATGAGAAAAAATTACAAGATCACGCCGGAGGGGACAGGCGACCTGCTCTTTTCCGAATGCGTGGAACGCCGCGCGGTGGAATCGAAAATCTGCAAGATGTTCGCGCGCGGGGGATACAATGAGGTGCGGACGCCCTTTCTGGAATTCTACGACGTATTCAATCTGGGGGACAGCTTCCTGCCGATGGACAGTATGTACAAGCTGAGCGACAACAAAGGGCGGCTGATGGTGCTGCGTCCGGACAATACGCTTCCCATCGCCCGCATGACGGCGACCAAGCTGAGCAACGCGCAGCTTCCCATCCGGGTGTACTATTCGCAGACGAGCTTTGCGATAGGGCAGAGTCTGCGGGGCGAGAGCGACCAGAACAAGCAGACCGGCATCGAGCTGATCGGCGCGGGCGGCAGGAAAGCGGACCTGGAGGTCATCGTCATGGCGATCAACGCGCTGCGGGCGAATATCGACGAATTCCGCTTTGAGATCGGGCATTCCGGCATCTTCAAGGCGCTGGCGGACAATCTGAATGTGGATGAGGAAACCAAGGAGGAGCTGCGCGACTACATCGAATCCAAGAATTACGGCGCGCTGGCGGAAGCGTTGGAGCAAATGCCGGACAGCAGCTCAGTGCGCGCGCTCCGGCAGCTTCCGCGGATGTTCGGGGGCGGAGAAGTGCTGACGCAGGCGTACGAGGTGTTTGAAGGCTGCGGCGTGACGGAATACCTGGATTATCTGGGCGATCTTTACAGCCGGCTGACGCAGCTCGGGCTGGGCGACAAGCTGATCTTCGATTTCGGCATTGTCCACCGGAAGGACTATTACACCGGCGTGGTATTCACCGCCTACGCGCACGGCTCAGGCAATAAGGTGTTGTCGGGCGGACGCTACGACCAACTGCTGGAGAAATTCGGCTTTCCGACGCCGGCGTGCGGATTTGCGGTGGACATCGACGCGCTGACCAAGGCGTGTACGCATTTTCACCGGGTGACGGCGAAGATTCCGCAGATTCTGGTGCATTCGGACGAAGGCTTCGAGATCAAGGCGCTGCAATACGCGCACAAGCTGGCGGCCGACAAGCACACCTATGAATATTCCGTATGCGGCACACTCGACGAAGCGGTGGACTACGCGAAGAAGAAAGGCATCCCCCGCATCGACCGCATCGGCGAAGAAATCGAAATCCTAGAGATTTAATCGGAGCCTTTTTTGAAGTGTGGAGCCTTTTAGAAGTGTGGAGTGTGGAGTGTGGAGTGTGGAGTGAAGGAAGGCGCAGAGCGCCTTGGAATATATGCGCTCGCGTTCGCTCGCTTGTGCGTAAAGATAACCAATGAGGTAAAAACAATAAAAGCGAGCGAATGCGAGCGTTATATTTTCAGCGGCTCTGCCGCTCCACAACTCCACACTCCACACTCCACACTCCACACTTGATATAGGAGGGTACAGAAAATTGAAGTCTTTGAGAATTGCATTGACGAAGGGCCGGCTGGAAAGGGATACGGTCGCGCTCTTTGAGAAGATAGGATATGACTGCTCGGCGGTGAGGGAGAAGGGGCGCAAGCTGATTCTTCCGGTCGGGGACAGCATAGAGGTGGTGCTTGCCAAGGCGCCGGACGTGATCACCTATGTGGAGAACGGGGTCTGCGATCTGGGCGTGGTGGGGAAGGATACCATCATGGAAAGCGGCTCGTGTTTTTACGAGATACTGGATCTGGGCTTCGGCCGCTGCCGTTTCGCGGTAGCGGGCAAGCAGGGTGAGGACTGTCTTTCGGGCTTCAGCACCAAGACCATCGCGACCAAATATCCGAACGTCACGCGGCGGCATTTTGAATCGAAGGGCATGGACGTGAGGGTGATCAAGATAGAAGGCTCGGTGGAGCTGGCCCCGCTGCTGGGACTATCGGACGCGATCATGGACATCGTGGAAACCGGAACGACGCTGCGGGAGAACGGTCTGGAGGTCAAGGAAGTCGTCTGTCCCATATCCGCCCGGCTAATCTGCAATACAGCGAGCCTCAAGCTGCGGAAGGCGGAGATTGAAGAGCTGGCGCAGAAGATGGAGGACGAGATAGCGAAGGAGGAGCATTCATGAAAAAGATAGTGCCGGAAATGCTCGACGAGCTGACGGATCTTTTTGTAGACACCTTCAACGCGCCGCCGTGGAACGATCTCTGGAGCCACGAGCAGGCGCGCACACGGCTGCGCGACATCATGCGGATGCCGAATTTCCTCGGGGCGGCGGAATACCGCGAAGGCCGGCTGGTGGGAATGCTGATGGGGCACGGCGAACAGTCGTACGACGGAATGCATTTTCAGATACTGGAGCTGTGCGTCGCCAACGACATGAAGGGGCAGGGCATCGGCGGCAGGATGATCAGGGAATTCATGGAATACCTTGACCGCAAGGGCGTGACGTCGGTGTACCTGCTGACCATGAGGGGCGCGGCGAGCGAGGATTTCTACGCGGGGCAGGGATTCCGGACGGTAGATGAGATGTGTGTAATGAGCAGACGTCATTCGGAATGAAGAAGTCTGCCGCGTAAAATCAAAATTAATCAGAGGGGTGTAAAGACAATGAAAAAAGAAAGTACGAAGAAATCCGGAAAGCTCAGAGCGAAAGCCGCGCTGCTGCTGGCGGCGGTCATGTTGCTGCCGATGTTCGCGGCGGGCTGCGAATCCGCGCAGGACATCATCAAGAAGAGAGAGCGTGCCGACGAGGTAGGCAAGCTTGCGGAAGCGTATATGCAGAAAAAATACAACCGCGGCTTCAAGGTCAGGAAGAACGAGAGCGCGGAAGGCGAAGAGTATAACGAAGGCGACTACTTCATCACCTTCAACAGCGGCGTTCACGCGTTTTACGATTCCGCCGAGGATATGTTCTACGACGACCGCCAGGCTGACATCATCAACGAAGCCATCATGCGCGATATCTGGATTCCGATGTTCCAAGAGCTGAATGTGATGACCGAAAACCTCAACGACTGGTCGCAGACGTTCAACATGGTGTATCACTACGAGCGCGGCGGCAAGGACAACAAATTCAGCATGTACAATAAGCCCTATGACAGCAACATCCGCCATTTCGCGGTGAGCACGCCGATTTCGGTGCATACCGGCAACATCATTCTGATTGCGAAAAGCAGACGGGACTGCAGCGGTTTCTACGACAAGCTCAGGAAAAACGTAAATATGTATTTCAAAGCGCAGAAAAAAGGCTCGATGAACGTCTATGCGATCACAGAAGAGCTTCACGCCAGAGCGGATTTTAAAGCGGACGAGATCAGCGAAGCCACAGAGGGCTGTCTTTCGCATTTCTATTTCGGCGAAAGGGAGTACTGTTCGCAGAATCATTACTCCAAGGTTACCGACGGCTTCTATGGCTCGGTTTGCCATGTGAACAGCATGGTGCTGGGCGCCGGAGATATCACCCTTGTCCCTGTAGAGGATTTCGAAGCGACGAAAAAGAGCATTGTCGAAAGCATGGATAGCAAGGAGATCGGATTCCTCGACCAGTACACCGCCAAGAAGCGCGACATTGATTTTGAGGGCGTCATCTATAAGGTCGGGATTTCCAATAAAATCAATCAGAAGAACTGGAAAAGCGTGGGACTTGCGTTCCTGATGAAGGACAGCGACGCGCCGATCGAGCAGTACGCCGAAATGAACGAGAAGGAGCGCAGCTTCTTTGCCTACAATCTGAACGGCACGGAATACAACGCGACCTGTCTTTGCTCGCAGAACAGCCGCTCGGTGGTGTTTGATTATAACGTGGGCGACGAAGTCTACTTCTGGTTCGGGACGCAGAAATAAGGAGGACGTTTCATTATGAAATTAGCGGAAGCATTGCAGGAGAGAGCCGATTTGAATATCCGGATCCAGCAGCTCAGAAGCCGTCTGGAAAACAATGCCTTTGTGCAGGAGGGGGAGCAGCCCGCCGAGAATCCGTCCGATCTTCTCAAGGAACTCAGCGAAAGCGTCAGCCGGCTGGAATGGCTGATCAGCCGCATCAATCTCACCAATTGCCGTACAGCGTCGGACGGAAGGACGCTGACGGAAATCATCGCTCAGAAGGACGCGCTCACCCTGAAGCTGTCCATTTACCGCGATCTGGTGAACACCTCCAGTCAATCGGCGTACCGTGCGCGGCATTCCGAGATCAAAATACTGCCGACCGTTCCGGTCAGGGAGCTGCAAAAGCAGACCGACGAAATGGCCAAGCAGCTCCGGCTTCTGGATAATCTGCTTCAGCAGACCAACTGGACGACCGATCTGATGGAAGAAGCATAATCATCGCGTTTACACAGAAGGTAGTGGAACGGCAGGGCGAGTGTCAACCCTTCGCAGCGGGGAAATGCTGCTCCTTTAGATGCGTCCAAGGGCAGGGTGCAGACTGGTTCATGGTAATGCCCCGACAGCTTACAAACGCATCGTCACCGCGTACCTTTATCACCGCGGCACTGACTGCGTTCCGCGAGGGCGGGCAAGGGGAAGAACGCCGCCATGCGTTTGCAGGGCGGCTAAGTGAATAGTGAATAGCGAATAGCGAATAGTTTTTGCGGGAGGATGTTCATGATGAAGATAGTAAAGGCGGACGGAGTCGCCGAGAGGGAGTTTCTGGGAAAGCTCCGGGAGAGAAGCGGCGAAACCGACCGCAAGGTGACGGGCATAGTGTCCGCCATGCTGGACGATATACGGGCGAGAGGGGACGAAGCGGTGCAGGAATACACCGCGAAATTCGATTGTGCTTCGCCCGAATTTTATGAAGTGCCGCGGGAGGTCATCGACAGCGCCGAGAAGGAATGCGACGGCGCGCTGATTGCCGCCATGAAGCGGGCGGCGGAGAATATCAGGGACTTCCACGCGCGGCAGGTGCAGCAGAGCTGGCTGACAGCGAAGGAGAACGGCGTGATTCTGGGGCAGAGAATACGCGGTCTGCACAGAGTGGGCGTTTACGTGCCGGGCGGCACGGCCGCGCTGTTTTCCTCGGTGCTGATGAATGTGATTCCGGCGCGCATCGCGGGCGTAGGGGAGATCATCATGACCACGCCCCCCGGCAAGGACGGCCGCGCGAACCGCGACATTCTGGCGGCGGCGGCGATTGCGGGGGTAGACAGGGTCTTTCTCTGCGGGGGCGCGCAGGCGATCGGCGCGCTTGCCTACGGCACCGCCCGCATTCCCAAGGTAGACAAGATCGTCGGCCCCGGCAATATCTTCGTCGCCACGGCGAAGCGGCTGGTGTACGGCGCGGTTGACATCGACATGATTGCCGGACCGAGCGAAATTCTGATTGTCGCGGACGAAACGGCGAATCCGAAATTCCTGGCAGCCGACCTGATGAGTCAGGCGGAGCACGACAGGCTTGCTTCGGCGATTCTGGTGACCACGAGCGAGGAGCTGGCGATCCGGACGGACGAGGAACTCGCGCGGCAATGCGCGGGGATGTCGCGGAAGGAGATCATCGAGGAATCCATCGCCAATTACGGCGGCGCGATCGTATGCGGATCGCTGGACGAGGCGGTGGAAATGGCCAACGAGCTGGCGCCGGAGCATCTGGAGGTCTGCGTGGAGAATCCGATGGAATACGTCGGGCGATTCGACAACGCGGGATCGGTCTTTCTGGGGCATTACGCGCCGGAGCCGCTGGGGGATTACTTTGCGGGGCCGAATCACGTGCTTCCCACGAGCGGCACAGCGCGGTTTTTCTCCCCGCTGTCGGTGGACGCGTTCATCAAGAAGTCGAGCTTCATCTATTATAATGAAAACGCCCTGCGCGGCGTGAAGGACGACGTGGTGATCATGGCGGAGAACGAAAGCCTGACCGCGCACGCCAACGCGATCAGGGTGAGATTTGAATAAACCCGGAATCAACAATCGGAAAGCAGGAAGAAATTTTGTCATATACATTAAATGAAAAGGTGCGGAATCTGACGCCCTATGAGCCGATTGCCGGCAGCTACCGCATACGGCTCGACGCGAACGAGTCGTTTCTGGAGCTTACCCCGAAGATGAAGGAGAAAATGGCGGCCAGAATCGGCGCGCTTCACCTGAATCGCTACCCCGACCCGGCGGCGTCGGCCGTCTGCGTGAAGGCAGGCGGATATTTCCACGTCAGACCGGAATGCATCACCGTGGGCAACGGCTCGGACGAGCTTCTCACGCTGATCACCCAGACGCTCATGGGCAAGGGCGAGAAGCTGGTGTACACCACGCCGGACTTCTCCATGTACCGGCTGTACGGCTACCTCGCCGAGAATGAGTGCATCGGATTTACGAAGGACGACAGCTTCCGGATCGACGTGGACGCGCTCATCGCCCTGATCCGGAAGGAAGGCGCGCGGACGGTGATATTCTCCAACCCATGCAATCCCACGGGCGTCGGACTGCCGCGTGAGGAGGTGCTGCGGCTGGTGGAGGGCGTTCCGGACTGCCTTGTGGTGGTGGACGAAGCCTACATGGATTTCTGGGATCAGTCGGTGCTGGACTGCGTGGAGAAGTACGACAACCTGATGGTGCTGAAGACCTGCTCCAAGGCATTCAGCATGGCGGGGATCCGCTGCGGGCTCGCCTTTGCCAATCCCGTCCTGACCAACGCGCTGCGCGCGGTCAAATCCCCCTACAATGTCAACGCCATGACGCAGGCGGTGGCGGAGCTGATGTTTGAATCCCCCCACGAACTGAACCAAGCGATCCGCTGTATCATCGAGTCGCGCGACTGGCTTTACGCCGCCGTCCGGGCATTGGCGGAGCGGTTTCCGGAGAAGCTGCGCGTTCTTCCGACCGCCGCGAATTTCGTTTATCTTCAGCTTCCGGAGGGGGAAGCGGCGCGTATCTTTGAGGGCATGAAGGAAAATGGCGTGGTGATCCGCCGCATGGGCGACTGCCTGAGAATCACCTGCGGCACAAGGGAAGAAAACGCCGAAGTGGTGCGGCTGCTGGAGGAATGGATAGCATGAGTGAACGCAGGGGAGACATCACCAGAAGGACAAAGGAAACAGACATTGAAGCGACCCTCGATCTGGAGGGCGGCGAAGTGGCAATCAGCAGCGGCATCGGGTTTTTTGACCATATGCTGACGGCGCTGGGCGTCCATTCAGGCTTCGGGCTGAGAGTGAGCTGCAAGGGCGATCTGGAGGTAGACGGACACCACACCGCCGAGGACATAGGCATCGCCCTGGGGCAGGCGTTCGCGCAGGCCATCGGGGACAAGAAGGGCATTGCCCGCTACGGCAGCTTTTACATTCCGATGGACGAAGCGCTGGCGTTCTGTTCGCTGGACATCAGCGGCAGACCCTATCTGGTCTTCGACGCGGCGTTCCCGCAATGGCGGTGCGGCGAATTTGACTGCTGTCTGACGGAGGAATTCTTCCGCGCCTTTGCCATGAACGCCGGCGTGACGCTGCACATCCGGTCGCTCTACGGCCATAATTCCCACCACATCACCGAAGCGATCTTCAAAGCGGTCGCGCACGCGCTGAAAGCGGCCTGCCGCATCGAATACGAAGGCACGCTTTCCACCAAAGGAACGCTTTAAGAGTCTGCGCGGCACGTCAGCGGCGAGGACGTACACGGAATGTCAGGGAAAACAGGAGGACAACATGGAAGAGAATCGCAACACAGAAACCACATTCCACGGGAAAGAAAATGACCCGGATATTACCTGCGGAATGACGGATGACGAAATGACACGTCGGTTTATTGAGGCGGTACGCATTGAAAACGAGATAAAGAGAATCAAGGGGGTTCCCATTGCCGGATACGATGCCAAAAGCCGCAGGGCTTATCTTGAATATCCCGACGGAAGAAGGGTGTATAGTGACTGAGGAAGAAAAAAAGCCGGAGATCATTGTATTTGCAGGTCCAAACGGGAGCGGCAAATCAACCATCACCAAGCTGGCAAAGGTCATCGAGCCTTACATCAACGCTGACGAAATCAAGCGAAGCAATCACTGTACTGACCTTGAAGCCGCCATTATGGCGGAAAAATTGAGAGAGTCTGCGGTTTCGCTCAGGCACAGCTTTACATTTGAAACGGTATTATCCACAGACAGAAATCTCAACCTCCTTCAAAGGGCAAAATCGGAAGGATATTTTATCCGATGCATATATGTTCTGACGGCGAATCCAACGATTAATATCTATCGCGTTAAATCCCGCGCGGCAAACGGAGGGCATGATGTGCCGGAGGATAAAATCCGCGCACGGTACGCGCGCTGTCTTGCATTGATACCAGAAATTGTCAAGGTCAGCGATATTCTGCATATGTACGACAATTCCATAACGCCCTTCAGAATCTTCAAAAAGCGAAAGACGGAGTATTTCTTCTGGGAAAACGAATTCTGGAGCGAAGAAAAAATCCGTGCGTTAGTCGGCATGGAACAACCATAAAGGAGCGAACAAACAACCATGATCATATTTCCCGCAATCGACATCAAGGACGGCTGCTGCGTGCGGCTGGTCAAGGGAGAATACGCCACCGCCCATAAGGTCGCCGAGGATCCGCTGGCAACGGCGCGCGCCTTTGAAGCGGCGGGCGCGGAGTGGATTCACATGGTCGATCTCGACGGGGCGAAGGACGCCGCCCTCGTCAACAAGGAGATCTTTCTCACTGTCGCCCGCGAAACCGGTCTGAAGGTGGAGGTCGGCGGCGGCATCCGCAGCATGGAGGCGGTGGAATTCTACCTTACGCACGGCATTTCGCGGGTCATTCTCGGCTCGGCAGCCGTCAGGAATCCCGCCTTCGCCCGCGAAGCCGTCGCGGAATACGGCGACAGAATCGCCATCGGCATTGACGCGCGCGACGGAATGGTGGCGGCGGAGGGCTGGCTCGACACGTCAGACGTGTATTTCACCGATCTGGCGGCGGAAATGGAGAAAATCGGCGTAAAGACCATTATCTTCACAGACATTTCCCGCGACGGAACGCTCACCGGCCCCAATCTTTCGCAGCTCGCGGAGCTGAGCGGCGCGGTGTCCTGCGATATCGTGGCAAGCGGCGGCGTTTCGGGCATTGAAGACATCATCGCCCTGCGGGACGCGGGGTTGTACGGCGCGATTGCGGGCAAGGCACTCTACACGGGCGACCTCGATCTGGCGCAGGCGATAGCGGAGGGCGGCAAGCCAAGAGACTTGTCACGCTATTTTGCCAAATCCGCGCTGCTTCCGGCGATCATCCAGGAGGCGTCGACGGGGGAGGTGCTGATGCTCGCCTACATGAACGAGGAATCGCTCCGGCTGACGCTGGAAACCGGACGGACGTGGTTCTGGAGCCGTTCGAGGAACGAGCTTTGGAATAAGGGCGCGACGTCGGGACACTACCAGAAGATCCTCTCGGTCAGCGGCGACTGCGACGACGACACGCTTCTGATCCGCGTGGAACAGACGGGCGCGGCGTGCCACACAGGGAATCATTCCTGCTTCTTCCAGCCCATCGCGTTCCGGAAATTCAGGGAGAAGGAATGAAGAATCCGGGCGCGTCATCATCAATCAAAAAGGAGTCAACTCAAAATGCCGAACGAAAATTACGACGTATTGCAATCGCTTTATGACACGGTCATCGAGCGCCGCGACAATCCGCAGGAGAAGTCCTACACCTGCTACCTGCTGGACACGGGACTGGACAAAATTCTCAAGAAGGTGGGGGAGGAATGCGCCGAAACCATCATCGCCGCCAAGAACGACAGCGACAGCGACCTTGTGGGCGAGATCAGCGACCTGCTCTATCACCTGATGGTACTGATGGTCAAGCGCGGCATTCCGCTGGAGGACGTTTACGCCGAGCTGGACAAACGCAGCGGAAAAACCGGCAATCTCAAGACCTTCAAGCAGGTGGACAAGAACACATAAAAACAAAAAATCAGCCTTCATCAACACCGGTTCCGTGTGTGACTGTTTCAGACAGCCGCTCACGGAGCTTTTTGTATGTCAATTTTGCCAATAGAATTTGACATCAACTGTGTGTCATGCGTGATGGTTCCGTGAACAGCGTGGCATTCGGGGTTTCTCCGTTTTTCGGCCTTTGGAGAGGAATGCACGGGTGTCTTGTAATAATCCTGAAATACGTTTCTTGCATTATTTGAGGCAATAAAAGCAAATACCCTTTACAGGTTTTCGTGAACAATGAATGCATAATTGATTTGTGCATAATATCCAATACAATTCACCGTAAATAGACTGTATTGACAAAGATTACACTTCTGTAAAATACAAGTTGAACTATTTGGTGAAGGGTGATATAATTATTGTAAGTAAATAGGATCATTCTGTTCAAATCCTGTGAAGATTTTGTATTCCATACAAAAGAAGGAGGCTGCGTTTGGTATGAATGACAAAAGGTATGCAAGCAATGGACGTTCCGGAGGAACGACGCGGATCAAGCCGAGGTCGCCGCGGCTCCGGCAGTTCGAAAAGCGGCATAGAGGGGCAACCAAGGTGATCGCCGTTTCACTGGCGTTCGTCATGGCTTTTTCGATGCTGGGCGCGAACATCTCGTCGATCGTCGACCTGCTGAAGGCGTACGCCTCCAACACGGTGACGGAAGGCGGCAATGTCTATTACAAGGCGAAGATCGAGCTTTTCGATTACTACACCGACAACGAGATCAAAAACGGCGGCAGCGACAATAATGCGTACGACGGCGTCAACCGCAATTCATTGTTCAATACCGCCCTTTACGAGTCGGGCTATACCGCCGACGCGGGTACATGGGGAAGTCTGGATTATTATCCCCTGTACCTCGGTTTGCAGTACCCGGGGCAGCGCGCGGGCATGGGCAACCAGATGCTCCAGAACTCCAGTGCCTACAAATATAGTATGACGGTCAACTCCGAAGCCAATTCCGGCACATCGGCCGCGGCTCTCGGACTTGTGGACGGGCAGCTGACCGGCGGCGACATCACGCAGGGCAACGGCAAGGTCATTCTGCCCTACTTTGATAAGGAATTCATCACCGCCCCGCTGTCCTCTGTGCTGTCCTCCGGCTCCGTTCCGTCGACTCACAGCCGCAATTCGCTGGGTAATTATGTGGGCGTGCGTGAGTTCCGCTTCAAAAAGATTACATCAGGCGATGATAAAGGCTATTTCAGATACGACAGCAAAAAGGAAACAGCCTATCAGGCTACCGACCTTCTGGGCGGCAAGGGATTCTTCCCGCTCGGCGGCGGGAATTTCGGCTTCGGCGCGAAGTTCACGATTCCCTTCACCATGTCCAGCGACGGCTATACCGTTCTGCGCAATGATGACGGTACGGTTCAGACCGACTCAAACGGCAAAGCGAAACCGGGCGAGCAGATCAAATTTACCTTCAGCGGCGACGACGACGTATGGGTCTTCATCGACGGCGAGCTGATTCTGGACGTGGGCGGCGCTCACGGAGCAGTCAGCGGTGAAATCAATTTTGCCAATAAGACCGTCAACGGAACTACCTACAAACCCTACGCAAAGACCGATGTGGTCAAGACTGGTACGTCCTCTTCCTATTATGGAACGGGCAGCTATTATAATCACACCGGTTCCACAGGAACAGCCGGTTCGCGTCAGACCGCTACCGATGAACTGCTGACCAAATTTAACAGTCTCGGACTCTACGACGACTCCAGCAAAGAGCATACTCTTACCGTTTACTACATCGAGCGCGGTTCGCTGGAATCCAACTGCCGTATTACCTTCAACTTCCAGATCAGCGATATGCTCACTGTCAAGAACACGGTCAACACGGAAAACGTCAATCCCGCGCTGAAGGATCTGACGGACGCGGCCGTGGCGAAGGAAGCCGTGGAATACATCATGGCGTCCAATTCCGGCACCTCCAACGTCGTCAGTCCGGAGGCGGGTAAAACCGAAGAATCCATTACGCCTTCTCCGGCGAGTGAATATACCGTCAGCTTCAACACCAGCAGCTATGACGGCGTTGCGATGGTCTCGCACGGCAGCGTCGGTTCCAAGACGGTGAAGGCGGGCGACTATGTGGTGCTGCCGAAGGGTTACGCGGCGAATTACCCGGGGTATTACATTGACGGCTGGAGCACAACTCCACCCACTGCCACACCGGAGAATGACACCCGCACCGGCGTGAAGGGTAAACAAGGCCCGATCAACGAAAACAGGCAGTACTACGCCGTGTGGAAAAAGATGCCGGTTTCCCCGCTTGAACCTCCTCCTCCTCCCATATTGCTCTATGTCAACGCCAACAATCCCGCCGGATCCGGCAATAAAGGTCCGCTCGACATCAAAGCCGCCCCGTCCGACGATAATATGATTGAGGTTTACGGTCCCGACTATAAGGGAAAGGGCAGAGAGTGGAACGACTATGGTAACGGTTCCAGACTGGGCAGATTCGTCAACCTGACCAAGAACGCCAAATCGAAGAAAGACGGCGGTTATTCGCTTTGGGCGCAGGTAAGAATCTGGACGAATGATACCGGCAGTTATGAACAGGTACAGCATCCGGGAGGGAATCTTCCCTCGCAGGTGTACGGAAACGGCCGGACGGCAGGTGTCAATGATAACATCCATGATTCCGATTATCTCGAGCGTTCCGGAAACAGCTTTAAGCTGTACGACAAGGATGGCTATTATGTCTGGAACCTCTATTCGGAGTATTCCGAGATAAGCCGTTACGACGAAAACAATGTCGGTTCCGCGCCCAAGCCCAGTTACGAAGGACTGGATACATGGATCACGGATTACTATAATCTTTACTCTTCGCTTAAAACATGGTGGGGTTCCAACATGAATACAGAAGACCCCGCCAAGAGACAGGCGTATCTCGAGGCGGTGGAGGCATACAAGAATCTCCAGCCCAAGAGTTCAACGAGCCCCGGAGACGTATCATCTGCGTTTGAGGAAGCCTGCAACCACACGATAAGCTACGAATACAGCACAGAGACAGCGACCTTCTATATTTATTCGGCGAGTGAGCCGACCGTTCACGCGTCCAACGATTATTACCCGCTCGCGTCCGGCCAGAGCAACGCCCAGCCTTATACCGTGACGGCATATACCTCCAGCGGCACGCCTGCCCTCCCCTCGGGCGAGAGCGAAGGCGGCAGCTATTGGGCAGTCACCGTACCCAAGTATGTCGTAAAGAGCGATACGAATGAAACGACCCACGAAACGACCACCTCGAATATGCCCAACAACATTTCCATCACAGTGGGCGAAGACGAGAAATTCGTGACGGCGGAAGCGGCGGATCTTGATCCGGTCGGCGGCGTACCCGACGAGCCGTGCTTCTACTTTACGACAGAGACCAAGAAGCACATTTGTGATGACACGTCCTACTCTTTCAGCGATCACAAGGTGCTGTGGTTCTACATCGCGAGCAGTGCGCCCACTGTCACCTATTCTTACGACGGAACAAACAGCGAAACCGTTTCGCTGACAGCGGACGACGTAACAGGCTACTATTACGCCAAGATACCGGCGTCATGGTCGAAATCCAGAGGCGGCACCGTTGAAAGCAGCGGAGACACCGTCATCTCGATGAGCGGCACGCAGGTCAACTGGGCGGCGTCCATGAACAGCGGCTACACAGTGCCCTGTTTCTTCTCAGGCTATGATAACAACAGCGACGGCAAGCTTGATCCGGTAAATCTTTATACGGTTGTCTGCGATAAGAATTCCAGTTGGAGCGGCACCTACAGAATTCACATCTGGTCTTCTCCTATCAATACCGATTGGGCAAGTAATCCGGATATGGTGGCAATTTCGGACGGATTTTACTATCACGTCCCGTCAGGCGAAAAATATATTATTCGAGATGGCGGTAGTAATCAGACAGCCGACCAGCCTAATGTAACCAAGAATCTTTATTACACCTTCACGTCCAACTCGTCTTCCGAGCTGACAGAATCGGGCGATGCGACGCACTACGCCTACACGGCGCAGGCGAAGTCGGCCGCCGCAATGACCCGCGGACGCAGCCTTGCGCCCCGCGCGACTGTCCCCGAGGACGAAACCCCGGACGAAACGCCCGACACCACGCCCGACACCACGCCGGATGAACCGGACGATCCGACTGACGGCGGCGAACCCGCGCAGAATCCGGACGGCGGCGAACCCGCTCCGGCATCCGGCACAAGCGGCTCGAACGGTCAGTTTGTGGGCGCAAATAACGGTGCCGGCGGTGCTTTCACAGAGGTCGGCGGCACGGGCTTCAAGCTCTTCGACCCGAAATTCACCGAGGTCACCAACGGATCGAAGGACTTTGCCATCAAGCGCACCGACAGCAACGGCAATTACAACCTGATGTTCGGCCAGTCCGCGAGATTCACCTATCAGTTCAACCGCGGTTCCGACATCAAGATTGCCCAGACCGGCAGCTCCTACAGGTTCACGCAGGCACAGAGGGAAGCGGCGCAAACGGCAAACATGGGCAGCAACCCCGAATATATTTCCGATAACAGAGCGGGAACGACCGGAATGCCGTTCTACCAGCGCTACTCCACCACTTACACGGTCACCGACGACATGACGAACGCTTCGCTTGAAGGCGTAGGCTCCAATGTTGTCAAAGGCACGATAGATGCGGGCGGCACTAATATGGAAGACGTTGAGACTCCGTACATCACCTTGAAGAATCTCGACAACAATATGCCCGCGGACGACGGTATTCACCTCACCGTCGAATACACCAATACGGTTCGTACAGGCGACATTCTTCTGGAGAAAAAGCTCACCGATCAGGCTTATGCGCTGCTGGATGCGAAGTATAACAATGGCAGCGGCGAGGACACATCCTTCTACTTCCGCGTGACCTTCTCCGACGTCTTCGGAGATTCGGCGTCCGGCTCAGTAGTGTACAACGGGAAGTATTATGCTTCAGGAATCGTTCGTAACGGCGGTGTTCCGATTCCTGTGGCGCCTGATGCGAGTGATGACGGCACAGAAGTAACCTCGAACGGCAGCGGAGCAACTCTGCAGGAAAACCTGATTGAGATCAAGTTCTCCGAAATAAAGGCACGCACAGAAGATTCAACACGTTCTGATTCATATGCTGTCATGATCAAGGGCATTCCCGTTTTCACCAAGTACACGGTTGAAGAAGTGATTTTCAGCGACGCGGATTACCTGCTCAAGGACGTCGAAGTCTATAATGTCGATCGTATTCCCGCCAAGTCTATTCTGACTAACGGTACAGTCGAAACCCAGACCGTCAAGAATGCAATGCAGTATTCCAGAGCATGGGAAGACGGAACGCAATATGAAGTTGATGGTGTACTGGCTGATTGGTACACCAATCAACGTGTCAATATGCAAAGCGGTGTACTGGTCTTTGAATCGGATGTGGATTACGTGAATGAATACCTCACCGTCATCAACGACGTGGAAGGACAATATCTGATTATTACCAAGCAAGTGGACTATGCATATTACCGCACCGTCAATGGGGATAACAATACCGACAATCCGGCAGGTCTGCTCGAACGAGGCGGCACGGTTGGCGGAGGAAATTCCACAACCGATGACTACAACGGCTACGAGGACGCGACCAAGGCCGCGCAGAGCTTCCTCTTTGAGATCACGGAAACCAGTACATCCGGTTCTGTAACGATTCGGGAAGTCATTTCCTTCAGCAAGAGCGATTTTGACAATGACATCACAAAGAAGAGCGTCATTCTACAGGTCAACCCCGGCTCGACCTATACGGTCAGGGAGCGCACCGACTGGTCCTGGAAATATGACCTCTATTCGGCAACCGTCACACCGGAAGGTTCGGCTGCCGGCACGGAAACCGGTGGCCACAATCGCGTTTTAGGTGATAAGTCGGTCATTGTCGATCATTTCAGCGAGCCTTATATCTATAATAAAAATGATCCCACCAGGGTCAGGAAACTTGAGGAAGTACAAGGTCAGACCGTCAAGAATGCAATGCAGTATTCCAGAGCATGGGAAGACGGAACGCAATAT
>CADCON010000155.1 GCA_902803035.1 uncultured Ruminococcus sp. | reverse complement strand
TTAAGGGAAATGGAGTAATCGGGAGCCAATTCATCAAAAGATTGGTCAAAGATAATATTGGAGGAAATGGAAACATCGTAGCTTTCCTCTTTTCCCTGCGGAACAAACGTACCCCGCTGTCCGTAACGCATATCGATGGTCGAAGGCCGCAGCAGATTGTTTGTGCAATCCAATTGCGTCAGAACCGCCTTGTGAGAGAGCTTGAGCTCACGGATGGAATTGTCAGAGCAATTCAGCTTTTTCAGATTGTCAAGGGCGGACAAATCGAGCGTATAGGTAAGCAAGTTGCCGGAAACGTCCAGCTCCTCCAGCGTCGTACATTTGGTGCAGTCAAAGTCCTTCAGATAGCTGTTGTCGTCGGGATCCGAAATAAAGCTCTTAATGGTAGAGCTTGCTGAAATGCGGAAGGTGGCGCCGCTTGGAATACTGTCTTTGTAGAAATAACCGTTGGGTGACATTTCCTTGACGTACTCTCCCGTACCCCAGTCGATGTACACCGTGGTGGACGAACCGGAGTTGATGGTAAAGCCAAGATTGGGACCGTGTGCCGTAAAGGAAATATGCGCCGTGCGCGCCTGCATGGGTCTGGGTTCAGTCTGACCGCCCCTCGTCGCGCCGCGTTTTTCGGATGTGGCCCCGGAGGCATCCGCATCGCTCACCCTCCCTGCATGATCAGTGGCGCCAGCGTCCGAACGGCTGGCATAAAGACCGTCGTCGGGAGCGGATTCCGAAGCGTGGGTATCAAAGAACATCACGACCATGGACACCAAGGCAAGCGTCATCAGACCGAGCATTGACACACGAAGCATCTGACGGTACTTTTTCAACTACACAAGAATCATCCTCTTTCCATGAATCATTTTTCCATGAGTCATTTCGCATATCGTCACTTTATCTAAAAACAAATGAGCACTCAATTACATTATAGCGATTATCACCTGAATTGTCAATATGCATTGGCGGTCAGCGGCGGCGGGACGCGGGGATTACCACCCCGATTCAAACCCCGCCGCCTTGATGGCCTGCATTTCGGAGGCGATCGAAATCGTCGCCGTCACACAGAATACCGCTTTCGCGCCCGCGTTCAGAAGGGTGCGGGCGCATTCGTTGAGGGTTGACCCGGAGGTGGCGACGTCATCGCAGAGAAGAACGGTTTTGCCGCGGATCATTTCGGGAGCGGAAACAGCGAACACGCCGCTGATGTTTTTCCTTCGTTCCGAGAAGGGAAGGGTGTGCTGGGGATGGGTTCTGGTGGTCTTGATCAGAATCCGGTTGAGAAGCGGCACGCCGATCTCATCCGCGACCGTTCTCGCCAGAAGAATCGCCTGATTGTATCCTCTGACCATCACTTCATCCTTGTGCATCGGAACGCCGATCACGCAGTCGATTCTCACCCCGGAATCCAGATATTCCAGCCTTACCGAATTGGCCATCAGCTTGCCGAAGTACACGCAGGAATAAGGCGAATCGCTGAATTTCATGCGGTGAATGCCCTTCTTGGCCGACTTGGTGTAGACAAGCGGCGACACATTGCGGATAAAGGCGTAGTCGCCCTTGCGGCAGGAGCAGGTGTAGAGCGGCCTTCCGCAAAGACGGCAGACCGGACGGTTGATGAATCTGACGTCCCTGGAGCATTTGCTGCATATGCGCTCGTTTCTGTTGAGCGTGGAGCCGCAGAGCGGACACCTGCGGGGATAGACCGCCTCCGCGACTCTTTCCTTGATTCTTTCCAACATTCCCATGCTGTCAAACGACCTTTCATTTTGTTCAAACGCGTTTTTGCGGCTCACGCATCCGCCATGAATGACGCATCGGGCGGACATCAACGCATGATTCAGCATGAAAACGCTCGCCCGGTATTCCATGCTTTTTTCTCAGTTCAACGCTCTCGCGCTTTCGATATTCTGATTGTAGCATATTTTCCGCAAAATGCCAATAGGAAATCCTCGATTATTTATTTTTCAAAGAAAAAATCCCCCCGGCGGACGTTGAATGCGTCTGCCGGGGGAACGATATCGGAGGTGACCGGGCGGATTATATTTTCAGCACAGCGGGAACTGCCTCCCATCCCTCCGGTATCTTCATCTCCTCAAATCCGAAAGAGCGGTAGAGATTTCGGGCGACTTCGTTTTCAGGCTCGTAAAAGATCCAGCAGTAATCCGCTTTACCGCATGGAAACGTCCGTATATATTCCGGCGTAAGCCTGAAAGCTTCTCTGCCGTAGCCTTTGCCCTGATACGCCTGGTCGATCATGAAGCGCCACACAAAATAACTGCCGGGAGTATAATCCGGTACTTCTTCCTCGTCCTAAGCCCGTCTGGCATATGTAAGATCGGGGTAATAACCAAGCATTAAAAACCCGATCGGTTTGTCTTCCAGATAGATACCGAACGGCAAAACATTTCCTTCAGGCGCAACCGCGGCATACGCTTCCGCAAGACTGAAAAGATTGCTCGCCACTTGATTTCTCTGGGATTCCTTTACCTTGAGACCGATCAGCTCTTCGAAATCCCAGTAACTGACTTTTCCAACCTGATTTTTGAGTCCATCATCGATTCCTCCTCAAACTGCGATTTCCGACCGTAATTCCGCCGCCCGTCATTCACATCGTGTCTCTTCTCAGAAAGACGTCCAGCGCGGAATAACGCAGCGTCTTTTTCTGATTGCGCGCCATCTGGAAGGCGATACGCTTGTGACCTACCATGATCAGGATAGAACGCGCGCGGGTGACGGCGGTGTACAATAAATTCCGGTAGCAGAGCTGCGGCGCCATCGGGTACATCGGAATGATCACAGCGGGGAATTCGCTGCCCTGGCTCTTGTGCACCGTAATGGCGTAGGCGTGCTCCAGCTCGTCCGCGTTGTCGACGGAATAGGTCGCCGTGCGGTCGTCGAAACGCACCCTGAGCGTCCCCCGCAGCTTGTCGATTTCCTCCAGAATCCCCACGTCGCCGTTGAAAATGCCTGTACCCTCGGTGCCGTCGTCCTTTTTCCACTCGACATTGTAATTGTTCTTGACCTGCATGATCTTGTCCCCCTGCCGGAAGGTCACGCCGTTAAGATCCAGCTCCGGACGCTTCTGGTGCCGGGGGTTGAATCGCTGCTGCAGCACGCGGTTCAGTTCAATGGTGCCGAGATCCCCCTTGCGTCCGGGACACAGCACCTGAATGTCCTTGAGCGGGTTGAAGCCGTAGGCGTCGGGCAGCCGCGTAAAGCAAAGCTCGCAGATGGTGGAGGCAATCTTCTCCTTCTCCCGCATGGGCAGGAAGAAGAAGTCATTGTCCAGCAGGTCGAGCTGCGGCATTTCCCCATTGACAATGCGGTGGGCATTCATGATGATCGCGCTCTTCTGCGCCTGCCGGAACACCTCCGTCAGGGCAACCACCGGCACACGCCCCGACTTGATGAGATCGCCCAGCACATTTCCCGCGCCGACGCTCGGAAGCTGGTCGCTGTCCCCCACCAGCACCAGCCGGCAGCCGAATTTCACCGCCTTCAGCAGGTTCTGGAAAAGCAGAATGTCGGTCATGGAAAGCTCGTCCACAATCAGCGCGTCGCAGTCGAGAGGATTCTGCTCGTTGCGGGCGAAGGACTGGGCGTCATTCTCGCCCCATTCCACCTCCAACAGGCGGTGAATGGTCTTGGCTTCATGCCCCGTGATCTCGGTGATGCGCTTGGCGGCGCGTCCCGTGGGGGCGGCAATGGCAACCTTGTGGCCGTATATTTCCAGCAGCTGGATAATCGCGTTGAGCGTGGTGGTCTTGCCGGTGCCGGGGCCGCCCGTCAGCACGAGAAGTCCCTTGCTCATTGCCGCGTCGATGGCCTCGGTCTGACGCGAATCATAGGTAATGCCGGTCATGCTCTCGATCAGCTCCATCTGGAGAGCGTAATTCCGTATCGGCTCGGCGGGACACATCGCCATGGTGGCGATCCTTCCGGCACAGTAAAGCTCCGCTTCGTACAGACAGGGCAGAAAGATGAATTCCCTGCCCCCTATCTCGTCCTGCATGAAATCATTCTCGTCAATCGCCGTTTCCAATTGCTCCGCCACGGCTTCCGGTTCGATTTCCAGCAGGGAATACGCCACCTCCAGCAGCTTGTCCTTGGGCAGGCAGGTGTGGCCGTTGCCGAGATTGTGGGTCAGCACATAGGTAAGCCCCGCAGTAATGCGGCGCGCGCTGTCGGCCGGCTTCTCCATGCTCATGGCGATGGCGTCCACCCGTTCAAAGCCAATATTCAGCTCATCGGCGCACAACACATAGGGGTCGTCCTTGATCAGTTCGATACAGCCCACGCCGAACCGCTTCCAGACCGCCAGCGACTGATTGGGGTCGATGTGGTACTGTCCCAGGAATGCCATCGCCTCCCGAAGCCCGAAATGAGAACGGAAGTCCTGCGAAATCTGCTCCGCCTTATTCTTGGAAATGCCCCGTATCTCCGCTAAGCGAAGCGGCTGGTTCTCAATGATTTCCAGTGTGCGGTCGCCGAAGGCTTCGACGATTTTGGTTGCCGTGGACGGTCCGATGCCCTTGACCGCGCCGGAGGAAAGATAGCGCAGGATCGCCGACGCGCCGGAGGGCATCCGGCTCTCGCAGCTTTCGGCGGCGAACTGTCTGCCGAATTTCGGGTGGGTGGTCCAACGCCCGTACATATGCACTTCTTCCCCCGCGCTGAGCGGCGGCAGTACGCCCACCGCAATCACAAGGTCATCTTCCGCGTCAAGCTCCAGCACCGTGAAGCCGCTCTTCTCGTTGCGGAAGGAAATATCCTCCACCGTGCCGGTTATCTCTTCAAGCTTTTCGTTGTCGGACATCGCTTCACCTCCCCGCGCCCGCACTCTCCCGCCGCTGAAGGACAAAGGCTGCTGCCTTCCGCTTGCCGGGCGGGCTTCATCTTTTTATTATACCACACTTTCCTTCGGATGCCAATAGAAAAAGGGATTATTCCGCAAAAAAATCGCGTGCCATTGATTCAGCGTTTCCCTGTCGTTCCGGCGCTCAGCTTCTCCGCCAGCCGCCTGCCCTCCACCAGCTCCACCGCCGGAAAATCCTCCGCCAGCCGGCGGGCAATCTCCAGCGTTTCCCCGTCCGCCCCGAAATCCGCCAGAAGAATTCCCTTCCCGCGCATTTTCCTGCTTTCCCGCGCCAGCTCCCGCACGCGCCATTCGATATCCTCCATATGCCCCGCGAGCGGCAGCACCACGAACGCGCCGGTTTCCCTTCCGCCCGCGCGGAGCAGGGCATTCCACGCGCCGGCCACCGCCAGCAGCAGCACCGCCGCCATCAGGTATTTCATTCCGCATTCCCTCCCCGTTCCGGCGCAATGTCATTGGCGCCGCTGTTTTCATTATATGAAGCAGACCTCCGCATCGTTCCCCGTGCGGCGTGAATTTCTCCATAATTCCGATAGTAATCCTCCCGCCATTATGAATAATTTGGTTAAATTGTATTGAAATCGCGGATTATTTATGATATGATAATAGGGAATTTTAAAATTCGGGAGTGACTGAATTGAAACCGTATAAGAACAGACTTCCCCTGATGATCGCCGCCAGCATCGTGCTGTGCGTGATTGTCACCATTCTCAGCGTAATCATCATCAATTCCGCCGACGCCAGCATGATGCAGGACAAGATTGACGAAAACCGGCATTCCATGCAGCAGGCGGCGGCAAGGGTGGAAAAGAGCTTCGGCACCAAGACTGAATTCATCGCCGCCGCGGCCGCTTCGCTGTCCGGTGCGGAAAAGGATTTTGACCAGCTCGCCGCCAAAAAGAGCAGCAAGCTCAAAAAGCTCGAAAAATCCGGCAGCTTTGAAAAGATTCTTCTCTCCGACCCCGACGGAAACGCCGTGGATTACGAGGGAACTTCCTACAGCGTCGGCTCCCTGTCCTTTTTCCGGAAGGCGGCGGGCGGCGCGTTCGGCATTTCCGGCAGGGAGAAATGCGGCGTGCTGGCGGGCGGCACGGACGCCATTGTCTGCTATGCCCCCATTACGGATGAAAACGGCGTCATGGCGGTGCTTCTCGGCTTTGCCCCTTCCACGCTGAATGTCGCGGATTTCACCGACTTCGCGCTCAATCCCGATTCCGGAATGTACATTCTCGACAGCTCCGGCGGCATGGTGATGACATCGCTTCTTCCCGGCGGCGGCAGCTTCTATGATTCGGTGAAGGACAACCGATTCGCAGACGGCACCGACTCCGGCTACCGCAAAGTGGATATCTTCACCGAAGTGGCGTCCGAAGAGGAGGAAGACGGGAAGAAGACCGTTAAATCCACCGGCTATTACGCCGGCGACATCACCAATTCCCGCGGCTTTCTCTCCCTTCTGGGCGAGAACAGCGGCGTCAGCAGCATCTATTTCCGGAAAGACCTTTCCCTCAACGGCTGGGCGCTCTATTATGTGCGCTCCGTGGAGCTTTCCGAAAGCACGGTGTCATTCATTATTCTCAGCCGCGTGCTTCTCTTCGGCATTGTGGTGATCTTCCTGATCGCCATGATCATCATGCTGCTGCTGCAGTGGCGGAATGCCCGTAAAATCACCTCTCTCGCCTACAAGGACGAAATCACCGGCCACGCGAACTGGCAGAAATTCGTGGCGGTCTGCAATGCGCGCCTTGGCGGGAAGAGCTGGTGGAGCAGCCGGCACGCCGCCCTCTGCATTGATATCAACCGCTTCACCATCTACAACGATTACTACGGTCAGAAGGCCGGCGACAAGCTGCTGTCATACATAGCCGGAACGCTGGAGCTTATGTGTTCCTCCCGCGAAATTTCCGCCCGCCGCAGCAGGGACGTCTTTGTCGTGCTGTGGAATTATACGTCGAAGGAAGAGCTTGAAAAGCGCATTGAGGATTTCTTCTCGCTTCTGGGGGACGGTCCAAACAGCGCAAACGTGTCGGCTTCCGTGGGCGTTTACCTCCTGTCCGAGGGTGAAAAGGACATCGTTCACGCGGTGGATATGGCGGGCATTGCCGAGCAGACCGCCGGAGATGTGAAGGTCAACACTGTCACATGGTTCGACGAGCAGATCCGCGCGCGCATGACGGAAGAACACGAACTGGAAAAAATGATGCATTCCGCGCTGGAAAAGGGCGAATTCAAGCTCTTCCTCCAGCCCAAGCACCGCGTGAGCGACGGCGCGCTGGGCGGCGCGGAGGCACTGGTCCGCTGGATCAGCCCCGAAAAGGGCTTTATCTCCCCCGGCAAATTCATTCCGCTCTTTGAGAAGAACGGCTTCGTCGGGCCGGTCGACAATTACATTCTGGAGCAGCTCTGCATCTTCCAGCGCGCCCGTCTGCGGAAGGGATACAAGACCGTGCCGATCTCGGTCAATGTTTCCCGCGTGCAGCTCAGCAATCCGAATCTCGCCGGAGAAATCGCCGCCATTGTCGATAAATACAGCGTTCCCCATAAATTCATCGACATCGAGCTGACCGAGAGCGCGTGTTTTGACGATATGGAGGTGCTGATCGCCACCATCACACGGCTGCGTGCCATGGGCTTCCCGGTTTCCATGGACGACTTCGGTTCGGGCTATTCCTCCCTCAACCTGCTGAAGGAGCTTCCCTTTGACACCCTCAAGATCGACGGCGAATTCTTCCGCAACGTGACCGACGCCGACCGCGCCAACATTGTGGTCAACAACATCATTGAGCTTGCCAAGTCGCTGCATATGACGGTGGTCGCGGAGGGCATTGAAACG
>CADCON010000154.1 GCA_902803035.1 uncultured Ruminococcus sp. | reverse complement strand
GTCCTCAGCCGGGGCTTCCATGCCCACGTCCTCAGCCGGGGCTTCCATGCCCACGTCCTCAGCCGGGGCTTCCATGCCCACGTCCTCTGCGGGGGCTTCCATGCCCTCGTCCTCAGCGGAGGCTTCCATGGTGCTTTTGACGGGAATGAGCGCGATTTTATTGTGCGCATTTTGCACGGTTGTTGTTTCTGCTGAAGCAGCTTCATTGGAAGTACTTCTCGAAACACGGACGGGAACAATTTTCTTCAGTAATGCCATAATAATGCCTCCTGATAATGGATTTTCATTCATTCAAATGAAAAAGGTTTATGTACTTTCAAGTACGATTATATCATACTACAAGGTTGTCTTGAAATCAACAAAAATGGATCGTAAAAATTCTGACAAGAACAGACAAAAAAGCGTTGCCCATTCGGACAACGCTGAAATTCTGAAAAAAAAACGTCACTTGAAAACACGTATTCTTCCCGGTGTTATCCGTTTCCGCGGAAGCTGCCGCGTGTGTCAGCGATAATGAAATCTTTACGCCTTAGGAGCATTGTCCGAATAAAGAAGACGGAGCGTTTCAGAGTCGGCAGTTCCGGTGACATTCAATCCGGCATTTTGCTGAAACTTTTTTACCGCGTTCTTTGTATACTTTCCAAAGTAGCCTGTGCAGCTTTTAGGGTCAATATAACCCAGTGTCACCAGACGAAGCTGCATCTGTCTCACATTCTCCCCTTCAGAGCCTAATTCAAGGGGAGAATAACCGGATGCCGGGTTGTCTTCACCGGAGGATTCCGCTTCTTCCACGGATGGCGTTGATGAATCGGCGTCGGAAGCGGTTTCGGAATAGGATGCATTCCGGGTGGACTCCGTGACCGCGCTTTGTGTCTCATTATTATCGGGACGGCTCAGGAGCATGATACCGACAGCAATCAATCCGATGAAAAACATCGCTGCGGCCGTTACCATGACGCCGGCACTTCCCTTGGGAGATTTTTTCCGTACAGGAATCGGACTTTTGTTCCTGACGGAAGGAATTGTCCGTGCAGCACCGCCGCTTAAGGAATCCGCGGTTTCTTCCTGGGAATCATTATTGCCAATGTTTCCGGCGGAAATTTCATCTTCCGGCGGCGTCTGTGATGCGCGCTTCGTTTCTCCACGGAGATTCGGAGTCTGTTCTTCGTCAGACGGCGGCTCCGAATCAACCGGTATGATCCTGCTACCATCCTTGAAACTAAAATATTCAAATTCATCGTCAATCATATTTGACAAGCGGATTGCCTCCTTCGTATCTTCCGGATAGATCTGTTGTCCTAATTCTGTGAAAAACTAGTTTTGACTGCTTTTTCAGCTGATGCAGCTTAATATTTTTATTATAAACTATTTCCGAGTATATTTCAACACTTGTTTTAAAAATGTCAGGATTATATTGGCGTGATGGCTGACTGGCATGGTGTCTTAGGTAAAATACCTGCGCCCTTGCTTTTCTGAAAGATCTGTGGTATAATAGGAAGAGAATGACAATAGTATTTTGATTTGGACGGATTGATCAATGACTAATTCTATCAGACAATTTCCCTGTGAAGGGCTAATCTGCCCGATCTGCGGTGAGCCGCTCCTTCAGAACGGAGGTTCGCTGCTCTGCGGCAGGAATCACAGCTATGACATCGCCCGGCAGGGCTACGTCAACCTGCTCCCCGTGCAGCAGAAGCATTCGCTCGCGCCGGGGGACACGCCCGAAATGCTCGCCGCGAGAAGGGCGTTTCTGGACGAGGGACATTATTCCGCCATCCGCAATGACGTGATCCGCGCGCTTGACGGCATTCCGGGCGGCGTGAAGGCGATGGCCGACGTGGGCTGCGGCGAGGGATATTATACGGCCGGCTTTCAGCGGATTTTTCCGCAGGCCCGCGTCATAGGGGCGGACATCTCCAAGGCGGCGGTCAGAATGGCGGCTTCCTGTGACCGGAATATCTGCTGGATCACCGCGACCGCTTCCCGGCTGCCGGTGAAGGATGGTTTTGTTGACGCGGTCACGGCGATGTTTTCATTGCTCTGCGAGGAGGAATTCTCCCGGATTCTCCGCCCGGGCGGAAGGGTGATTGAGGTGACAGCGGGAACGCGGCATCTGATCGAGCTGAAGCGGATCATCTATGACGATGTATTTGCACAGCACAAATGCCCCAAAGCCCCCGCCGGCTTTCTCAGGGAAATCGGCTGTGAGCTGAGGCGGTTTACCATGACGCTGGACGGCAGGCAGCTCAGGAATCTGCTGTTGATGACGCCCCACACCCTGCGCGTCAGGCCTGAAAACCGCGCGCGGATCGAGGGCATTGATTCGCTTGAGCTGACGGTGGAATACTTTCTCCGTGTGCTGGAACGCGCGGAGAACTGATTTTTAAGCTATCACCAATATTACATAATAATTGATTTGACATTATTTCATTTTGCGGTTATAATATCTGAATGCGATTCTAACACAGGCACTTACGTTCAGAAGGGAATGAATTCGCCATGTTCGGCTTTGTCACGGCTGCTTCGGAGCTTCTCAGCGAAGAAAACAGAATACGCTACCGCGGCTGGTACTGCGGGCTATGCCGTTCGCTCGGAGAGGTCTGCGGCAAGTCCTGCCGGCTGCTGCTGAATTACGACATGGCTTTTCTGGCAATTCTTCTCTCCTCCGTTCACAGGCTGGAGGAAACCACGGCGGAATGCTCCTGCGCAGCCCATCCCCTGAAGAAACATCTTGAAATACGCACCGCCGCGAGCGATTACGCCGCCGATATGAATGTCATTCTCGGCTACTACAAGCTGATAGACGACTGGCACGACGACAAGAATCCCGCGGCACTGGCGGCTGCTTCCGCTTTTGCCTCGAAATGCCGTGAGCTGGAGGAAAAATATCCCCGTCAGGCGCAGGCGATTGCCACCTGCCTTGACAATCTCAGCGAACTGGAGCAGGACGGCGAATGCAACCCGGATCTTCCCGCCAATTGCTTCGGCAGGCTGATGGGCGAGCTTTTTGTGACGGAGGACGGCATCGGACAGGAGCAGGCGCTTCGCGCGTTCGGTCGGACACTCGGCAGGTTTATCTATGTGATGGATGCCGCCACGGATCTCAGGAGCGATATCCGGCACGAGCGATACAATTGCCTTGTCGGGGCGGACCCCGGCAGCATTTACGAGCTGCTTCAGGTGATGGGCGGAGATTTCATGCGCTGTTTCAGGCGGCTGGAGCTTACTGCCGACATTGAGATCGCGGAAAATATTCTCACTGCCGGAGTGTGGCAGAAATACATGGCCAGACAGCCAAAAAGGAAAAAGAAGGAGACTGACAGCGACAATGGCCAAAAGCCCCTATGAAGTTCTCGGAGTGTCTCCCGGAGCAACGAAGGATGAAATAACCAAAGCCTACCGCAAACTCGCCAAGAAATACCACCCGGATCTCAATCCCGGCGATCAGACCGCCGCGCGCAGAATGAGCGAGATCAACGCCGCTTATGAGGAAATCAAAACCGGCACGGCGGACCATGCCGGTTATGACGGGGAATACGACGCTCACTTCGGGCAGTATTCCAGGGACGATATCGTGAAGCTGTCGATGGTGAAGAAATACATACTCGGACAGCAGTATGCCGACGCTTTATTTGTGCTTGATTCATTTACTGTCCGCCGAGCGGACTGGTATCATCTCAGCGCGATTGCCAATTTTAACGCGGGCAATTCCATCACCGCCCTCAGACACGCGCGGCAGGCTGTCCGGCTCGAACCCGAAAATCCGGAATACCGCGAAACGTATTCCGAAATAGCTTCCGCGGGAGCGGAATACGGCAGCTGGCAGGAGGCAAACGGCGTGGATATCAATGGGCTGGGGCAGTACTGCTCGTCGCTTTTTGCGTGTATGCTGCTGTGCTACTGCACGGCCAACTGCTGCAACTGACATAATTGAAGGGAGAAATGAAAAATGGGTAAGCTGTTATTCAGACTCGGTCTTATGATGCGGAACAGATACGGCACAGATGCTCTTTATTACGCGCTGGTGCTGCTTTCGGCGGTGCTGATGGTCTTCAGCTTTCTGCTGCGGCGCATCAGATACGTTGGAATGGCGCTGACCATTCTCTGGCTCATCGTGCTGTTTTACGCTTTTGCACGCTTCTTTTCCACCAATATTGAAAAGCGCAGGCGTGAAAATGAATCCTTCCTGCGCCTTCTCGGAAGGTACGGAAACGACGTGAGCAGCAGATTGCAGGATTTCAGCACGGGCGCCGCTGCGGTTCAGAAGCGCGATCCCGATAAGAAATATGTGAAATGCCCCAAGTGCAAATCCACCCTCCGCGTGCCGCGCCAGAAGGGAAAGCACACGGTGCGCTGCCCGCGATGCGATCACCGTTTCCAGATCAGGATCATTTTCGGCGCAAAGAAAAAGTAATTTCCGTTTGAATGAAATAAGGACTTCGGCCGTCTGGAGAGCGAATGCTTTTCCGGTATGACCGAAGTCCTTTTAATCAACGTAGTATTCCCGCATATTGTCAAGGCAAAGACAGGCAAGCGCGCCGCTGGCAAAGACCGCGCCGCAGTCGATGCAGATATTGTTGCGGCTGTAATAGATTTCGGGTTCGCCTGTGATAGCGAGCGTGGGTGTGTGTCCGGTTACTATGAAGGTGTTGCCGCCGAAGTACTCCTTGTCGTAATCAAACCGGATAAACGCAAGCTCCCTGAGCGAATATTCGTCGAGCTTCTTTTCGCGGCTGAAATCGCCCAGACCCGCGTGAACCAGAATGAATCTTCTCCCGCCCGTTTCAACCACCTTATACGGCGCAAATTTTCTCATGTAACCGAGAAGGGCGTTCCTTTCCTCCCTTGACAGGCGGTAAAAGCCGTCGATGGTGGTCTGCGAGCCGTTCATCTGCCAGACCATGTATTGATACATGGATTCCTGATTAACGGATTGATGGATGCTCTGTTCGGTGATTTCTTGCAGAAGCCATGTGAGAACGTCAATGGCCATCTTGTCGTGATTCCCCATGATCGGAATGACATTGGGTCTCCTTCTCATATCCTGGAGGATTTCGACCGGCTTCTTTCCCCTGTCGACCACATCGCCCAGAACGTACAACTGATCGCTGTCGCTGAAATTGATTTTCCTGAGCATCGCAAGGTATTTGTCATATTCGCCGTGCAGATCCGATATTGCGTAAATCATCATGATCCCCTCCATGATTGATTATATCCCGAACCGGGTCGCATTGCAACACTTAAAATGAAAATTACTGCTTCTGCAGCCTTTTTCCCACCCTGTCTGAAATGACCACGGCAAAGGCTATCTTGACGCAGTCCGGAATGATGAAGGGGAACACGCACCAGCCCAGCACGGTCCCCAGACCCACCGGCCCGCTTGTACGGGCGTAGACCAGCATGAACCACGCCGTGCCGAAGGCATAGCAGAGCAGCAGCCCGATGACCATGGCGGCGGTCAGAGGCAGCGGCTTTCTGCCGAACCGGTCAGACGCGAAGCCGACGATGACCGCGATCAGAAGAAAACCAAGAATATATCCTCCGGTGCTTCCGACGATCTTGTCGACGCCGCCCTTCATGCCGGAAAGCACGGGAATCCCGATGGCCGCCAGCAGAATATACACCACCACCGAGAGCGACGCGCGCTTCATGCCGAAAATCCCCGCTGCCGTGAATACGGCAAAGGTCTGAAGGGTGAAGGGAACGGCGGTGGGAATGGATATCCACGAGCAGACGGTGATCAGCGCGGTGCAGATTGCCACTACAGCGATGTCCGCGGCCTTCAGCGGCGCGCTTTTGGTTGTTTCATTCATAGAATTGACCTCCTGGTGAGCCATATTGATGAATGAAATTATAACATCTGCGTCCGGAATTGTCAACCTGTTCTGAAATTTTAGTTTACAATCGTGCCGCAATCAGCGCCCGTATCAGCCGAAAGGGGCGACCGGGCGTGAATGTCAGTTGATTTCCTTGTAAGCGAGTCTGCGCTCCGCATAAAGCTGTGCCAGAGCGACCGAGAGTATTTTTGCCAGATAGCGGAAGGTATTGATTTCCTTGGTGCTCCATTTGCGCCGGCGGTCAAACTGCGTCAGCACCAGATATCCGAAGGTCCCTCCGGCGCGGCCTTCCATGCCGCAGATGACGAGGGCGTTCATTCCGTCGTTCTTGAGAAGGTTTTTCAGGGTGGGCTGCACATTGCTGGAGCTGATATCGGATATGCACCTGACGCCGGAGCTGCCAAGCTCCTGATCGAGATTCACATGATTGATTACAAGCGGTGAGCGTCCGTCGCGTGTGGGAAGATTGCGGTTACTGATCCAGCGGCAGACAGTCATCAGCCTGTCGCCTTCATTGTAGCCCTTGACATAAAGCGACACCGCGCTGAGATTGTACTTCCTCCCGACGGTACGCAGAAGGATTTCCAGTGTGCCGTAAATGTCGTCAGAAGCCGACAGCAGCGAGAAGGCGACGTCCATCAGATTGGCATCCAGATCGCTGATTTCGTTGCTGATTTCTCCCGTCTCGTGGACATGGCTCTGGGTCAGCTCCTTGGCTCTGGTGTAATCCTCCTGCAGGTCGCTGTCGTAAATGAAATAGGCGCGCTTGCCGTTCTTTTTGGCTTCATAGGCCGCGCGGTCAGCGTTCTGGTAGAGGGCGTCGAAATCGAAGGCGTCCTTTCCGAAGAATGCCACCCCGATGCTGCAGCTGATCACAACGGTATTCTGCACACCGTAGCTCTTGATCAGGCTGCGGCACAGCCTGCCCGCCTTCTTGACCGCAAATTTCTGTGTCACGTCCTTCATCAGCACCATGAAACGGTCGCCGACCAGTCGCCCGACAATGTCGGTGTCGCGGAAGGAGGATTTGATATCGGAGGCAAATTCCTTCAGCACATTGTCCCCGAAGGTGTGACCGAAGCATTCGTTGATCAGATGGAAATTATCGAGGTCGATAATCATCAGCACGTGGTATTTTTCGCTGCCGGGATCCGGTTCGCGCTGGGATTCAAGGAATTCGCGGATGCGGTATTTGGCGGTTTCCTTGTTGAGAAGCCCTGTCAGAAGATCGGATCTCATGCGCTTTTCCATGAGTTGCTCGGCTTTTTTCTGCTTGTCGATATTCTTGAGCCTGCCTACGATCCTGATGACGTTTCCCATGCTGTCGCGCACCGTGCTGTAGATGCATTTGAACCATGTGCCGGAGGTCTGTCCTATGACGCACGCCTCGAAATCCAGCTCGCCGCCGAATCCGTTGACGATGGCGTCCGCGAAGGCGTCGCAGACTTTGCGGTAATCCTCCTTGCTCATGATGTTGAGGGGGAATTTCCCGCTGAAGAAATCCTCCACGAAGACCTCGTTGGTGCGGCGGTTGTAATGATAGACCGACAGGTATTTTTCCAGCCGCGGCTTACTTCCCGAAAAAATGCAGACGTCCCTCTCCGTGTCATAGTCGAAGATGGTCTGCTCGGAGCTTTGTTGAATGATATTGAAGCGTTCGTTTTCGATCATAAGTTCCCGGCGGAGACGCCTGCGCTCCGTGATGTCGTAGAAGATCACGGAAATAAGGGGGCGCTCATTCTCACGCTCCAGGAATCTGACGCGGACCTCGTTCACGACCGTGTTTCCGTTCATATTCATCACTCTGGTTTCAAAAACCGCTTCACGGTTGTTCTCGTCGAGCGATGTAATCGTAGAGCGGAATTCCTCAAAATCGTCGTGATGAATGATTTCTTCTCCCAGACACTCGTCGAACAGCTCCTTGAATTCCACGCGGCTCCAGCCGATCATGCGGTAGAAATCCGCGTTGGCGTATTTGACGATAATCTGCCCTTCGTCGTTGATGTAAACGGCCGCCATGCTGATGGCGAATGATTCAAGCACGTTGTTGGAGCGGTATTTGTTCTCCGCTTCTCCGCCGAGGTCGTCGAACATCCGCATGACCGAGCAGACCAGGTGTCCCCGCTTGTCATAGCCGAACGTCAGCGACACGATGACCACTGAATCATCCGGCAGGAGAAGGCGGTGCCTGATGCACCTTCTGGGGCGTTTGACGTTGTCAATATGCTCTCCCTCGGCGAATACCTGCCGCAGACTGTCGGCCACGGAATCCCGGTCCTCAGGGCAGACGATGTCAAGATAGCACATTCCGCTGATGTCCCTGCCTACAATGCGCGCCACTTGCCTGCCGGGGTTGATAATTTCAAGTGTGTCGGGCGAAATAATGTCAAAAAAACCGCAGTTGTTATTGGTAAGCACCATCTCTGACGAATTCATCGGATCACCTCCCTCACGCAGACAGCCTCTGAATTGACAGAGATAAAAAACGCGGGAATACGCGCCTCGCTTTCAGAGCGCGGCATCATCAATCCATAACATTCCCAATTTAATTATATACACTTTTCAACAATAAATCAAGTCCTTTTAAACAGAATTTTCATGCGTGATTTGTAAATTTTTTTATAACATATGAAAAGAACAACTGTCTGAAATGATGACAAATCCTTCGGCCATTCCGATCCGTTTAATATCGGTCAAAAAAATGTCATCTTTTTTGCAAATTATATTGTCAATTCCGGATAAACGTGTTATAATAATCAGGTGCCGATATTTTTATTCATGATAACTGGTGATCATAATGAACGGATCTGACAACTTTTTTATAAGAATACTGGACGCCATTCAGTCCTGGCTGACGGAAATGCTGCGGAATCTCAGCCACACAGAAATAGGAATGAATTCCGCGGTCAGGATCATCATGGTGACGATCAGCTTGCTGGTGATCTGGTTCCTTTTCAAGCGGATGCTCAAGAGCCAGATCAAGGAATCCGCGTTCCTGCTGTGGACGCTGCCGGCATTTCTGCTTTTTGTCTATGGTCTCTGGCCGGAGCTGACCTATTATGTCGCGGATCTGACGCATCTTGCCTACGGCTACGCGTTGGTGGTCACGGTGCCGTTCATCGCGCTGCTGTATTACCTCGCATTCAAGCAGATGTGCCAGATAGCGGCGATTATGTCAAAGGTCGTGGAGCTTGGCTCTGTCGTTTCTCTGCAGAAGCATGAGATCGCCGAGCTGAAAAAGCGCATTGCCGAGCTGGAGGAATCGCAGGAGGTGCTGCGGCCGGAAACGGAGGAAAAGCCGCCCGTCGAAGTCATTGTGAAGTGAAGACTGTTTCATCACGCAATTTTACCCATATATTTCCCTTACAGGGAGGTATATGGGTTGATTTTTTGCCTGACATATTGTATAATGAAATCATAACAATGAAGAGAGGATCGTGCCTGACAATGAAATTTGAAGCGGTGTATCACATTTGCAGCGACAACTATTGCTATATGAACAACTTCAACGAGCTGATAGTCAATCTCAAGACGGGTTACGACGTGGAGGAGGTCTATATCCATTACGGCGACCCGTTTGCCACCGGCATTCTCGGCGCGCAGAATAACTGGGAAGGCGTCCGCCTGCCGGTGCCGTTCAAGAAGCGTCTGGCACATCAGCTCTGGTGGACTACCACCATTGTCCCGCAGTACAAGCGGTGCCGGTATTTCTTCGAGCTTGTCAGCCGCGAGGAATACGGCGGGGAACGCGAAACATGGTATTATTTCGAGGATGGCGTGCTGAGCGACGAGCAGGTTCATCTTGAGGGCAAAATGCTTCAGTGCTTCACCTTCCCGTGGATGAACCCCTCCGACATCAATCACACGCCCGGCTGGGTGAACAGCGCGGTATGGTACCAGATCTTCCCCGAACGCTTCTGCAACGGCAACCCCGCCATCAATCCTCCCGATACGCTGCCGTGGGCGGACGACGCCACGCCGGTCAACAATGAGCAGTTCTACGGCGGCGACCTTCAGGGCATTATCAACCGGCTGGATTATCTCGCGGATCTGGGCGTCACGGGCATTTACGTCACGCCTATCTTCGAAGCGCCGTCGGCTCATAAGTACAACACCACCGACTATATGAAAATAGACCCTCATTTCGGCGACGAGGAAACCTTCCGCACACTGGTGGAGCAGGCGCATGAACGCGGCATACGCATCATGCTCGACGGCGTGTTCAATCACTGCGGCGAATTCTTCGGGCCGTGGCAGGATGTGCTGGAGCATGGCCCCGACTCCCGGTATTACAACTGGTTCATGATCAATCAATGGCCGATAGACCGTGACCGCTGGGACACCCGCGACGGCCGATTCTATTCCTTCGGCTTCTTTGCCAATATGCCCAAGCTCAACACGAACAATCCGGAGCTGGTGGAATACCTGGTGGGCGTGATCGAGCACTGGGCGAAGGAATACCATATTGACGGCATCCGCCTGGACGTTGCCAACGAGATTTCGCACCAATTCTGCAAGACGCTGCGCTACGCCCTCAAGAAGATCGATCCGGAATTCTACATTCTCGGCGAGATCTGGCACAATGCCATGCCGTGGCTGCGGGGTGACGAATTCGACTCGGTCATGAATTACCCGCTCTCCCACAGCATTACGGATTTCTGGATCGACCGTTCCCGCAAAAAGCGTGATTTTGAATACATGGTCAACCGCTGCTACACCATGTATATGCAGCACACCAACGACGTGCTTTTCAATCTGCTGGATTCGCACGACACCGACCGCGTGTTCCGCCGCAACCACTGCAATATGGACCTTGTCTACCAGCAGCTCGCGGTGCTGTTCACCATGCCGGGCAGCCCCTGTATCTATTATGGCACGGAAATCGGCATGGACGGCGGGGGAGACCCCGACTGCCGCCGCTGTATGCCGTGGGACAAGATCGACGCCGGCCAGTTTGCCGACCGCATCAATATGGTCAAGCGGCTGATCTGGCTGCGTAAAAACGAACCGCTCTTCCGCAGCCGCAATTTCCACTTTCCGAATGAGATCCCCAACGACCGCGTTATCGAATATCTGAAGCTCGACTGCGAGAATCATCAGCTCAAGATCATTATCAACTGCTCCGATGAAACGGTGCAGACGCCGTACATGGAGGGCAAGGAGATTTTCTTCGCCAACCTCTACGACAACGGATGGCTGCATCCGAACGGCGTGGTCATTGTCAGATGGTAATGGCGCGGAGGGCATTCATTGTTGCGGGACTGCCGATGATGGAAGCAGCCCGCGGCGGTTTTCTTTCATCACGCCGTCTGTCTGGCAGAATTGTTTAAACTGAGTTAATAATGGTAAACTATAATAGGCGTTGTCAATGAAATGAGAATGCCGCTTATTCTAAAAAAAGGTTGCTGAATATGCTGAAATTAACTGACATTGTAAAATCCTATTCGAGTGGCAGCGCGCGGGTTGAGGCGTTGAGAGGTATTAATATTGAATTCCGTGAGAGCGAATTCGTTTCCATTCTGGGTCCCTCCGGCTGCGGCAAGACCACGCTGCTCAATATTATCGGCGGTCTGGACAGATACGACAGCGGTGATCTGAGCATCAATCAGAAATCCACCAAGAGCTTCCGGGACGGGGATTGGGATTCCTACCGCAATCACTCCATCGGCTTTGTTTTTCAGAATTACAATCTGATACCGCATCAGACCGTGCTTTCCAATGT
>CADCON010000153.1 GCA_902803035.1 uncultured Ruminococcus sp. | reverse complement strand
CCGGGAGACACCTATATTCTGGCGCAGGGAAGCCTGCTCATCAGCCCGAAGGATTACGCCAAGCTGATTTCGATTTTCGTCAATGACGGAATGTACGGCAATATCCGGGTGCTGTCGAAGGAGGCGGTCAAGGAGGTCGAGAAGGAATATCTCAAGGACGACAAATTCCGCTACTGTCTTGGATTCAAGAAAAGCACCAATTTCGTTCCGGGGCATGATATGTACTACCACGGCGGCAATGCCTACGGCGTTTACGCGAGCGTCTGCTATGACGAGAAGCAGAAGAGCGGCTGCGTGGTCATGACCAGCGGGGCGTGGGGCACCTTTGACGACAACCATTTCTACAAGGTCTGCCAGCAGCTCACCCAGAAGTGCTACGCCGATCTGATTGACAAAAATTGACGCATATTGTAAAAGGCTTCGGCGGGAAGACAAACGTCATTCCACGGCGAAGCTTTTTTTACCGGGCGGGTCCGGAATCCTGCGCCCCCGGCAGCGCGACGGTGATGGAAAGGATATGCCCGCCGGCGAGAATGCGGACATTGGAAAGCCCCCGGCCCCGTGGATTGGCGGCGGGATTATTCCGCGGTGCAGAAGCGGTCGAACAGCCCTTCGGGTTGAATGGAGGAGGCGTCCTTGACGGGGTTGGAAATGATCAGACGCGCGGCACCGCCGGATTCGGTGACATCCACCGTAATGTCGCCGGCGGAGTGGTGAATGAGTTGCGGATCAGATTCTGAAGGATGCGGGTTGTCTTTTCGCGGCAGGCGTGAAATGCCGGAGGAAGAAGACGAATTTTGAACAAATTATGAAAATGATGAAAAAAACTCAAATTTTACAAGCTGTGACTTGCAAAGTCGTGACAGATATTGTATATTATTGGTGTATCAATTTTCTAGGAGGCTATTTTATATGGCTGTATCAATAAATTGTAAACACATTGCCGGTTTTGTATCGGCGGAGGAACTCACGGCTATCGCTCCGGAGATTGCCAGTTCGCATAAAACCCTTCACGACGGGAACGGCGCCGGCAACGACAAGCTGGGCTGGCTGACCCTTCCCACCGACTATGACAAGGAAGAATTCGCCCGGATCAAGGCTGCCGCTGAACGCATCAGAAAGAACAGCGACGTCTTTATCGTCATCGGCATCGGCGGCTCATACCTCGGCGCGAGAGCTGCCATTGAATTCCTGAAATCTCCCAATTACAATCTTCTCTGCAAGGACACGCCTCAGATTTTCTATGCCGGCAATTCCATCAGCTCCACCTCTCTCAATGAAGTGATCGCGCTCTGCGAGGGCAAGGACGTTTCCATCAACATGATTTCCATATCCGGCACCACCACCGAGCCTGCGATTGCCTTCCGCGTGCTGCGGGGCATTCTGGAGAAGAAATACGGCAAGGAAGGCGCGAGGGAGAGAATCTTCTGCACCACCGACAAGATAAAGGGCACCTTAAAGGAGCTTGCCGACGCGGAGGGCTATGAAACCTTCGTCGTGCCGGACGACGTGGGCGGACGCTTCTCCGTGCTGACAGCGGTGGGCCTTCTCCCGATCGCCGTCGCGGGATGCGACATTGACAAGCTGATGGCGGGCGCGAAGGACGCGCAGGATTCCCTTTGCTCCACCGACCTTGAGCAGAACCCCGCCTACAAGTATGCCGCCGTCAGAAATATTCTGTACCGCAAGGGCTACGCCACCGAGCTTCTGGTCAGCTATGAGCCGTACTTCCAGATGATGAGCGAGTGGTGGAAGCAGTTGTACGGCGAGAGCGAAGGCAAGGATCACAAGGGACTGCTGCCGGATTCCGTCATTTTCTCCACCGATCTTCATTCGCTGGGGCAATTCATTCAGGAAGGCAGACGCAACCTCTTTGAAACCGTCATGCAGATCGAAAAAGCCAGGAGCGAGCTTGTTCTCAACGCCGAAGAGGGCGATGGCGACGGACTGAATTTCCTGGCTGGCAAGACTATGGACTTCATCAACAAAAAGGCGTTCCAGGGCACCATTCTGGCCCACAACGACGGCGGTGTGCCGAATATCATTCTTTCGGTACCGGAAGCGAACGAATTCGAGCTTGGCTGGCTCATTTATTTCTTCGAGAAGGCGTGTGCCGTTTCCGGCTACACCCTCGGCGTCAATCCCTTCAATCAGCCCGGCGTGGAAGCGTATAAGAAAAATATGTTCGCGCTTCTCGGCAAGCCCGGTTATGAGGAGCAGAAGGCTGCCCTCGAAGCAAGACTCAGCGATTAATCATTATAATGCGATAATACGCTGACCCGATTCGGTTTGAATAAGCGAATCATTTTCGCTTGATATAAAAATACTCTCAGGAGGTCATGCAACATGATCACACTTCTCACAGGCAAAAAAGGCTCCGGCAAGACCAAGAAGCTCATCGAACTCACCCACGAGGCGGTTGTCAATTCCAAGGGCAACGTCGTCTGCGTCGAAAAGGGCGACACGCTCACCTTTGACGTAGACCACAACGCGCGTCTGGTCAATATCGAGGGGTACAGCATTTCCGGATTTGACAGCTTCTACGGCTTCATCAGCGGTCTTTGCGCGGGCAACTACGATATCACCGACATCCTCGTGGATTCCACGCTCAAAATCGGCGGCACAGATCTCGATCAGTTCACCGGTTTCCTCGCAAGAATCAAAATGCTCACGGATTCCGCAAAAGTCAACATCACCTTCTCGGTTTCCGCCGATTCCGCCGATTTCCCCGAGGAGATTTTCAAGCTGGCTGAAATTAAGTAATCATAAATTTAAAAAATCTATTGACAAAGCCGATTTGAATCTTTATAATATATTATCGAGTGTATAATTGTATACGAGGTGTATCATTCCATTATGCCGCTTGAACTAAATGATATCTTTGTCACTCCCGACAGCAGCCTAGAGGTTGACGGGTGCTATGTTTACGACGATCTTTCAGCCGAGGGGGAGCAGCTTGTCGTTTCGCCCGTGCGGGTGAAGGGGCAGGTCAGAAACACCGGGGGACTGGTGGAGCTTGGCTATACGGCCGAGTTCACTTATTCCAAGCCGTGCGACAGATGTCTTGCGATCGCGGAAAAATCCGTGAAGTACGATTTCCGGCACACTCTCGCGCTTTCGGCTGAGAATGAGGATACGGATGACATTATCATTGCGGCGGGTTACACACTCGACCTTTTCAGTCTGGTCAGAGACGATATTCTTCTTGAGCTGCCTGTCAAGCACCTGTGTTCTGATGACTGTCTCGGACTCTGCCCGATCTGTGGACAAAGGCTCAATGAAGGCAGCTGCGGCTGCGTGAAAAAGGCGATCGATCCCAGAATGGCGGTTCTCGACGAGCTGATGCAAGACTGACGGTTCTATTCTAATCAAGGAGGTGCTGAAGGATGGCGGTGCCAAAGAGAAAATCTTCTAAGGCTAGAAGAAACAGCAGACGTTCCAGCGTATGGAAGCTCGACGCTCCCACACTTGTCAAGTGCCCTAAGTGCGGCGAGTACAAGAGACCTCACCGTATTTGCAGTAACTGCGGCTTTTATAAGGGTCGTGAAGTTATAAAAATGGGCGAGGATAAGTAATTTCTTCTGACTTTGCATTCTGAAAGAAGCGGCTGAGAAATCAACATCGGTTTTCCGTCTGTTGTTGGCTACAGCCGCTTTTTTATTTGCCGAACCGAAAAACGAAAGGAGCGAAAGCTATGCCGGTCACGGTCAGCGCGGTACAGCGCGGAGGTCATGCCCAGAAGCACGGAATAATGTGCGGAGACAGGATCCTTTCCATCAACGGCCACGAGATCAACGACATTCTCGATTACCGCTTTTATGAAACCGAACGTCTGCTTCACCTTCAGGTGGAGGGCAGTGACGGCAGCCGGCGTGAGATTTCCATACGCAAGGGCGAATATGATTCACTGGGCGTGGAGTGCGGCACCTACCTGATGGACAGGCAGCGATCCTGCCGGAATAAATGCGTGTTCTGCTTTATCGACCAGCTTCCGCGCGGAATGCGCGATTCGCTTTATTTCAAGGACGACGACGACCGTCTTTCCTTTCTTTTCGGGAATTACATCACACTGACCAATATCGACGAGCGGGAGATCAGCCGCATTATCAAAATGCGTATTTCGCCGGTCAATATTTCGGTTCACACCACCAATCCGGTGCTGCGGGTCAGGATGATGAAAAACCCGCACGCGGGCGAATCGCTGCGGTTTATCAGAATGCTTGCGGACGGCGGTATCAGCCTGAACTGCCAGATTGTGCTTTGTCCGGAATGGAATGACGGCGGGGAACTGGACCGCACGCTGCAAGATCTCACGGAGATGTGTCCCGCGGTGCAGTCGGTCGCTGTGGTCCCGGTGGGACTCACGAAGCACCGGCAGGGACTGGAAGAGCTGCGGATGTTCACGCCGGAGGAATGCGGCGCGGTCATTGACCAGATAGAAGCCTTCGGAGAGCGTTGCCTTGAAAGATTCGGCAGCAGGATTGTCTATCCGTCGGACGAATTCTATCTGAATGCCGGCAGGGAGATACGCGGCGGGGATTACTATGAGGATTACGCCCAGCTTGAGAACGGCGTGGGAATGGTGTCGCTGCTGAGAAGCGAATTTCTTTCGGCTCTGGAGGACGAGCGGGGCGACGACAGCGTTCACAGCGCATCCATCGCCTGTGGCACAAGTATTGCGCCGATTTTAAAAGATTTACTTGACCTGGCGCAAAAAAAATGGCATAATGCTAATTGGAAGGTTTACCCTATAGTCAATCACTTTTTTGGTGAAAAGATAACAGTATCGGGTCTTATTACAGGACACGATCTGATTGAGCAGCTCCACGGCAGGGAGCTTGGGGAACGGCTGCTGATTTCGTCCTCGATGCTGGACAGCGCGGGGGCGGTGTTTCTGGATGATATGACGCCGGAAAATGTGGAAAGCGCGCTGGAAGTCCCGCTCAGGGCGGTCAACAGCGACGGCTATGAACTGCTGGACGCATTGCTCGGACGTTGAAAGAAAGGATAAAAGAAAAAATGTCAAAACCGATAGTCGCAGTGGTGGGGCGTCCGAATGTGGGCAAATCCACGCTGTTCAACAAGCTGATCGGGCGCAGGCTTTCGATTGTGGAGGATACGCCCGGCGTCACGCGCGACAGGATTTTCGGCGACGGCGAGTGGCGCAACCGCCCGTTTATGCTGATCGACACGGGCGGCATAGAGCCGGGCTCGGATGATGTGATTCTCTCGCAGATGCGAAGTCAGGCGCAGCTTGCCATCGATTCCGCCGACGTGATTGTGATGGTCACGGATATGCGCGCCGGCGTGGTCGCAACCGACAGGGAGGTTGCCGCCATGCTGCAGAAGAGCGGCAGACCGGTCGTGCTCTGCGTCAATAAATGCGACTCCGTGGGCGAGGTGCCGCCGGAATTCTATGAATTCTATAATCTGGGACTCGGCGAGCCGTATCCCGTTTCAGCGGTGCATGGACACGGCACGGGCGATCTTCTTGACGCCGTGTATGAGCATTTCCCGCCGGAAACCCCGGAAGAGCAGGACGAGGAGACCATCAAGGTCGCCATCATCGGCAAGCCGAACGCCGGTAAATCTTCGCTTGTCAACCGTGTGGCGGGGGAGGAGCGCGTGATTGTTTCGGATATCGCGGGAACCACCCGGGATGCGATTGATACCGTTGTGGAGAACGCGAAGGGACGTTTCCTCTTTATCGACACCGCCGGCATACGCCGCAGGAGCCGCGTCAGGGATAACGTGGAGAAGTACAGCATTATCCGCGCCGAAGCCGCTGTGGAGCGCGCGGACGTCTGCGTCATCATGATTGACGCGACGGAGGGTTTCACCGAGCAGGATTCCAAGGTAGCCGGCATCGCCCACGAGGCGGGCAAGGGCTGCATTATCGCGGTCAATAAATGGGACGCCGTCGAGAAGGACGGCGGCACCATGAACGCCTTCCGCAAAAAGCTGGAGAACGACTTTTCATTCATGTCATACGCCCCGATCATTTTCATTTCGGCAAAGACGGGGCAGCGAATCGACCGGCTTTTCGAGCTGATCAAATATGTGGCCAATCAGAATGCCACGCGCATTTCCACGGGAATGCTCAACGATGTGCTGGCGGACGCGACCGCGAGGGTGCAGCCGCCTTCGGACAAGGGCAAGCGGCTGAAGATTTACTATATCACGCAGCCCTCCACCAAACCGCCGACATTCGTCTGCTTTGTCAACAGCGCGGAGCTGTTCCATTTTTCGTATCAGCGATATCTTGAGAACAAAATACGGGAGACCTTCGGTCTGGAGGGTACGCCCGTGCGTTTCATCGTGCGCGAACGGGGCGATTCCAAAAAATAATCCATAAAGGAACCCCTGATAATCATTTGCGGAGGTTGGTAAAATGAATCTTTTATCCACATTCGGACTGCCGGTCCTTCTTTCGGCGGTCATTTCTTACCTGCTCGGAAGCATCAGCTTTGCCATTCCCGTGACCTATCTGTTCACCGGCAAGGATATACGGACGATGGGCAGCAAAAACGCGGGATTCACCAATGTGCTGCGCTGCGTCAGCGTTCCGGCGGCGGTGATTACCTTTATAGGTGATTTTGCCAAGGGCATTGTGTCGGTTTTTATCGGCGAAATGATCTTTAACCTGATGTGTTCAGATGTGCCGGAAATCGAGTACATCGCCATGGTCGGCGCGGGCGTTGCCGGACTATTCGCTCTGCTGGGGCATCTTTTCCCGCTCTATTTCCGCTTCAAGGGCGGCAAGGGCGTATTGATCAGCGCGGGCATTATCTGCGCGCTCGACTGGCGCTGCTTCCTGATGCTGGTGGCGATATTCCTTATCGCCCTTTTCATCACGAAGACGGTTTCCAAATGCTCGCTGACAGTGGCTGTCTGTTACCCGGTTATCACGCTGCTTCTGAATGTATTTGTGTACAGATCGAATTATAAATCCTCGGCATGGATTCCCATGACGATCGCAATGACCGCCATCGCGGTTTGTTTCGCGGCAGTGGTCATCTATATGCACCGCGCGAACATCAGAAGAATTCTGGACGGCATCGAGCCGAAGACCATCGTCCGCAGAAAGGGCGACCCCGAGCCTCCGCTTGATCCGGACGGCAAAAGCGACGCTTCCGCTTCTGGCAGCGGGGAAAGCGCGGAAACCGGTGACACACAGGGTGAAAGCCCTGAGAATATATGAGGGAGACTGAATCATATGAAAAGAATAACCGTAATGGGCTCCGGCGGCTGGGGCACGGCAATGGCGATGTCAGCGGCCTCCACAGGCAACGACGTGACCGTATGGTCAGCATTTCCGGAGGAAATTGAACGCATTGTGTCAACAGGCGAGAACCCGCTTCTTCCCGGCATCAAAATGCCTGAAGCGCTGCATTTCACCGCCGATATCAGCGTGGTGAAGCAGGCGGACATCATCATTACCGCCGTTCCGTCCTTCGCGGTGGCAGGCGTGGCGCAGAAAATCGCGGAAGTCGGCATTCCCGCTTCGACCGTGCTTGTCAATATCAGCAAGGGCTTCGACCCCAAGACCTGCAACAGGCTTTCGCTCAGCATACAGGCTGCTTTGCCGGACAACAAAGTTGCCGTGCTTTCAGGTCCTTCCCACGCGGAGGAGGTGGCGCGATTCGTGCCCACCGCGCTGGTAGCGGCGTCAACCGACAGGGATACTGCGCTCATGCTTCAGAAGACCTTCACCACCCCGAAGCTGCGTGTTTACACCAACAGGGACGTTGTGGGCGTTGAACTGGGCGGCGCCATCAAGAATGTCATCGCCCTTTCCGCCGGCATCATTGACGGACTGGGGCTCGGAGACAATTCCAAAGCGGCCCTCATGACAAGAGGACTGAGCGAGATCGGCAGACTGGGCAAGGCGATGGGCGGCAATGAAAAGACTTTCGCGGGTCTGACCGGCATCGGCGACCTCATTGTCACCTGCACGAGTATGCACAGCCGCAACCGCCGCGCCGGCATTCTCATCGGCGAAGGCGTGCCGGTGGAGGAGGCCATCAGGAAGATCGGAACGGTCGAGGGCTATCACGCCGCGAAGCTGGCGCATGAGCTGAGAACGCGCTACGATGTGGATATGCCCATCATGGACGCCTGCTACAAGGTCTGCTATGAGGGCGGCAATCCCGCCGAGGAAGTGCGTCTGCTCATGACTCGTCCCACCAAACATGAGGACGACGAAACGTGGCTGGACTGACAGCGCGAGAAGAATTGAAAACAAAGAATCGACAATAATGGCGGAAGTGCCGTGCGCATGGAATGATTTTCCGGCGCGGGGCACTCCGTTCTGTTTTTCATTGAGGTGAAATCGATGGGGTATAAGGGCTTGGTGATGGATATTGACGGGACGCTCTACAACTCCGGCAAGGAAATCACGGAAGCGACAAGGCAGGCGGTTTACCGGGCGAGAGAAGCGGGAAAGGTGATCGCCATCGCATCCGGCAGACCGGTTCCGGGCATTGCCGACGTGAGCCGCCGTCTGGAATTGGCAGAAAAGGGCGGCTTTATCATGGCGTGGAACGGCGGCAGGATTCTCGATGTGCAATCCGGCGCGCTGATATCCGAAACCACGCTGCCGGACGGGATTGTCGCGGAAATTGCCCTGCTCGCCAGGGAATACGACGCGCCGGTTGTGGCGCACACCGAGAATCTTCTGCTCTCCGAAACGCCGGACGATCCGATCATTGCGCTGGAAGCGCGGCTCAATCACATGACGGCGCAAAAAATCGATTCCCTTGCGTCCCGTGCCGGGCAGAAATTCTACAAATGCATTCTCACCGGCAGCGGGGAAAAGCTCGCCGCGCTGGAGAAGATAGCCGCGCGGCATTTTGAAGGCAGGCTGAGCGTCTACCGTTCCGAACCGTATTTTCTGGAGATACTTCCGCCCGGCGTCGACAAGGCACACGCCATCGACGTGCTGGCGGCGCATCTTGGCATGACCAAGGACGATTTTATCGCCTGCGGCGACGGTTTCAATGACCTTAGCATGATCAGACACGCCGGAATGGGCGTGGCAATGGCGAACGCGCAGAGCGTGGTCAGGCAGAATGCCGATTATATCACAGCCTCCTGCGATGATGACGGGCTTGTTCCGGTGATAGAAAAATTTCTGATAGCGTGAAGAATGAAAAAAGCAGCTTTGATGTCATTCGGAGCTGCTTTTGTTTAATTTTAATAAAGTTTTCATTGAAATCAGCGTTTCGATGGTGTATGATATTTTATATGAAAAAAGATGGCAGAGGTGATACCGTTGGAGATGAAGGAAGCGATTGTCGCGCGGCGTTCGGTGAGAAGCTATACCGGCCAGCCCCTCGACGAGCTGTTAATCGACGATCTGGCTGAGTATATCTCAGGCATCAAGCCGCTTCACGATAACATTCCCGTTGACGTCATGCTGTATTCGCAGGAGGATTTTCATAAGGAATTCGCTCACTCAGCGATGTATCGCGCCACCGATTTCGCGGTGCTTCGTTCGGCGATGAGCATTCAGGGATACCTTCAGAATGTGGGATTCATCGGCGAGCAGATCGTGCTGTGGCTGACCCACCGCGGCATTTCTACCTGCTGGGCGGGTCTGGCGAAGCAGAAATCCCAGCCCTCGCGCGGCGAGCTGCCCTACGTCATCGCGGTGGAATTCGGAAGGGGGAACAACGCCCCCTTCCGCAGACTGCCGGGCGAAGCGCCCCGCAAAAAGCTGCATGAAT